>NZ_JBYMAP010000058.1:0-20735 GCF_057766305.1 Methylomonas sp. BG-2
TCGGCGCGGCGGGCGAGGCCTTCCGGACTGGTGTCGCGCCGGGACTGAAATTCGTCCATTAACGTCGATCCGCACACGCAATTTCTAAACACCGCGACGACTGTTTGCTCGTCGTCGTCGAGCATTTCCCGAAGTCCGGATTTACCGGCCGGCAAATCGGCGGTTTGCGCCAGAAAATCTTCCGCGCTTTGATAAATCCGCCCGCAATTGCGGCAACCGCGCGGAAACGTGGCTTGGGCGGCGCGTAGCCCTTTGAATCGGTCATCAGTCATCGCGAAAACTCCCAAAGCCCGGCCGAATGGCCCGCGCCAAAACCGGTATGTAGCCTAACCGGCAACTGGCTTATAATGCCCGGCCGCGCGCGGTAACGGCGGTGCCGAATCCGCGCAGTATAAACCCAAGCAACGGTAGCCGTTCATCCGGCCCGACGTTTCCAGAAGTCACCCGATTCATGTATACGATAGAACCCAACCAGGATTATCGCGACCAAAGCCTGCGCCCGCACGGCGATCTGTCCGCCGAGCAACTGCAAGCCGATGCCGCCCAGCATTACGACGACTGCTACCGCGACTATCTGTTCGCCTGGTGCAACGCCGACAACTTGGCCTTGCATTACGGCTATTGGGACAGCCCCGCCCGCTACAACCAACATCAGGCCTTGTTAAACAAGAATCGGGTTTTATATGAAACCGGCGGTCTGAACCCCAACCACCGGGTTTTGGATGCCGGTTGCGGCATCGGCGGCAGCAGCATCTGGATGGCGAAAAACCACGGTAATCGGGTAACCGGCATCACGATCAGCGCCAAGCAGGCCGAGTACGCCAGGCAACACGCCCAACGCCATGGCGTGGCGGATTTGGTTGATTTCCAAGTCGCCGATTTTTGCGCAACGCCGTTCGCGGACGCCAGTTTCGACGCGGTGTGGGCGCTGGAAAGCTCGTGTCATGCACTGAATAAAGGTGATTTTTTACGGGAAGCCTGGCGGGTCTTAAAGCCCGGCGGCCGCTTGATCGTTTGCGACGGCTTTTTATTGCAACGCCAATTCGACGAAGCGCAGTGGCAAGCGGTCGTGACTTGCTTGAACGGCTGGGCCGTGCCCAACCTGTGCTCCCGCGACGAAATCAGCGAATTAGCCGCGCGCGAAGGCTTTGAAAACGTGGTTTGCCACGACATCACCGCGCAGACCGAACCGTCGGTCGAGCACATGTACAAAGTCGCCAAACGCCTGCAACCGGTTCAGAAAGTCAGTCAATGGTTGGGCTTGCGCAGCAAGGCGCAGACCGCGAACTATTTGGTCGGACTGGCGCAGCACCGACTGTTTCACGACAAACTCACCGAGTACTGTATCATTACCGCCCAAAAAGCCTGATCGAGAAATCAATGCCGTTTTCGCGCCCGTCATTTCTGTTCATCATGTTGCCGGCTTGCCTATTCGCCGGCTGCGCGACCGTACCCGTCGGCAGTCATCACGACAATTTCGCCGACTACGCCGAGTCGGTGTTTCGCCATCAAAACACGTTAATCAGCCGCTTGATGATGCTGAACGACAATGACGAATTCGCCGATACCGATCTGCTGGATAAAGCCGAGGAACGCATGCACGACGCCTGCCACTTGTTGAACGAATACGCGGAACGGGAGAGCGACGGCGACAGTATGAGTTGGCGCTTTAAAGCCAAGGTGCAAGACAGTATCGAGCCCTGCGACCGCCGCATTCAAGAACTGGAAACCCTGCTGGGCCAGTACGACAAACCTTAAGCTTCGGTTTCGGAAAAATCCCCCGCCGCCAGCGAATCAAGGAAACTCCGGACAACTTGGCGCCGGCCACTGTTCCACCGGCTTCCCTTAGCGAAACGAAGGACTAGCTAAATTTCCCCGGCGAATGAGTGAGATCGGCGTGGGAAAGACTTTAGCCGCGATCGAAGGCGTCCGATGCGGGATTTTTTGCGTACTTTGCCCAATCACTTTCAGCGAAGGTTTTCAGACGCCCCGCCGAAAGCTCAATCTCCAAGACCGGCTTGCGAACGGTTTAATCCTGCCGGGTTTCGCTACCGCCCACGAATAAGCGATACGCCGGATTGGCGGTTTCTTCCCGATACGCCAAGCCCAACACCTCCAGACAATGTTGAAACGGCCCGCATTGGTTATCCGCCAACTGCAGACCGATCAAGACCTTGCCAAACGCCGCGCCGTGGTTGCGGTAGTGAAACAAGCTGATGTTCCACTGGCTGCCCAACGCGCTGAGAAATTTCAGCAGCGCGCCGGGGCGCTCCGGAAATTGCAGGCTATACACCCGTTCGCCGAGTTCGCGAGGCGCGTGGCCGCCGACCATATAGCGGACGTGGTCCTTGGCCAGTTCGTTACCGGTCATGTCGGTGACCGCAAAGCCATCCTCGCCGAGCTGAGCGATCAGTTGCCGGCGATCCGCCTCGGCGCCGCTGCTACTGATACCGACGAACACCTGGGCCTGCCGGCTGTCGAAATAGCGATAATTGAACTCGGTGATCGAGCGCTTGCCGAGCAGCTTGCAAAACTTCAAGAAGCTGCCCGGTACTTCCGGTATCGCCACCGCCAATAAAATTTCCCGGTGCTCGCCGACCTGGGTTCGTTCGGCGACATAGCGCAATCGGTCGAAATTGATATTGGCGCCGCTGTCGATCGCGATCAGGGTTTGCTGCGTCAGACCTTGCTGTTCGGCGTATTTCTTCAAGCCCGCCACCGCCAGCGCGCCGGCCGGTTCGGCGACCGAGCGGGTATCGTCGAAAATATCCTTGATCGCCGAGCAAATTTCATCGGTACTGACGGTTATCACTTGATCGACCGATTGCTTGGCGATCCGAAACGGCTCGGCGCCGATTTGCCTGACCGCGACGCCATCGGCAAACAATCCGACCTGATCCAACACCACCCGCTCGCCGGCGATCAAGGCCTGATTCAGACAGTCGGCATCGTCGGGTTCGACCGCGATCACCTTGATGTCCGGCCGCACGAACTTGACGTAGGCGGCGATCCCGGCCACCAATCCGCCGCCGCCGACCGGCACGAAGATCGCATGAATATCGGCATTGTGTTGGCGCAGAATTTCCATAGCCACGGTGCCTTGGCCGGCGATCACGTCCGGATCGTCGTAAGGATGAATGAAGATCATGCCCTTCTCGGCCACCAATTCCATCGCGTGCGCGTAGGCTTCGTCGTAGGAATCGCCATGCAACACGATCTTGGCGCCGCGGGCCTTCACCGATTTGATTTTGATTTCCGGGGTGGTCCTGGGCATCACGATCAAAGCCCTGATACCCAGTTTTTTGGCGGCCAACGCCACGCCTTGCGCATGATTGCCGGCCGAGGCGGCGATCACGCCATGCTGAATTTGCTCGGCGGTCAGCGAGGCGATTTTGTTGTAGGCTCCGCGCAGCTTGAACGAGAATACCGGCTGCAAATCTTCCCGCTTTAAAAAAACCTTGTTATTGATCCGCTCCGACAAGGTCGGCGCCAAATCCAGCGGGGTCTCCTCGGCCACGTCGTAGACTTTCGCTCGCAGTATTTTTTCGATGTAATTGTGCATTGAATTCCTTGGCATAAGCCCGTCGGCATGCCCTGTTTCCGACCGGCGGGTCGGCGTAAAAACAGCTGAGAGATCGGCGTTAATCGGTTATTATCCCATACAATGACGGGTCGAACGCCGAGTCAGATTCATAAGAGCATAATCATCAGGATTTCCTACCATGACGCAAGACGAATTAAAAAAACAAGTCGCCAAAGCCGCTTTGCAATATCTGAAAAACGTACCGATCATCGGCATGGGCACCGGTTCGACGGTGACTCACTTGATCAACCTGCTGGCCGACTGCGACTTTAAAAACGAAATCGAAGGCGCGGTGTCCAGCTCGGGCAAAACCACCGAGCATTTGCGCTCGATCGGCATACCGGTTCTGGAACTGAATCAAACCGGCGACCTGGAAGTTTACGTGGACGGCGCCGACGAAGTCACGCCGCACAAAAAAATGCTGAAAGGCGGTGGCGGCGCGCTGACGCGCGAGAAAATCATCGCCGGCGCCAGCAAGAAATTCGTCTGCATCGTCGACGAAACCAAATGCGTGGACATTTTGGGTAAATTTCCGTTGCCGGTTGAAGTCCTGCCGTTGTCGCGCAGCTTCGTCGCCCGCCAATTGGTCAAGCTGGGCGGCCAGCCGGAACTGCGGATGAACAAGGATTCCGGCGAAAGCTACATCACCGACAACGGCTGCGAAATTCTCGACGTCTACAATCTGAATATCGTCGACCCCATCGAAATGGAAAAAGCCATCAACAATATCCCCGGCGTGATTACCAACGGCTTGTTCGCACTGCGCGACGCCGACGTGGTATTGGTGGGCAAAGGCAGCGAAGTCATCAGCTACTAAGCCGCCGCCCACCGCGCTCTACCGGCGGATGCGCCAACGGCGTCCGCCCTTGTTTACCGTTTACCCTATCGCCACAAACCGCCATTCAGGAACCCCCCCATGTCCGACATCGAAATCGCCCAACAGGCGAATATGCGCCCAATCATTGACTTGGCCGGCGAGAAATTCGCCATTCCGGCCGAACATTTGGACCCGTACGGCCATTACAAAGCCAAGATTTCGCTGGAGTACGTCAACAGCCTGAAAGATCAAAGCGACGGCAAACTAATCCTGGTCACCGCGATCAGCCCGACCCCGGCCGGCGAAGGCAAAACCACGACCACGGTCGGCCTGGGCGACGCCTTGAACCGGATCGGCAAGCAAACCATCATCTGCTTGCGCGAGCCGTCGCTGGGCCCCTGCTTCGGCGTCAAGGGCGGCGCGGCCGGCGGCGGCTATGCGCAAGTGGTGCCGATGGAAGACATCAACCTGCATTTCACCGGCGATTTTCATGCGATCGGCGTGGCCCACAACTTGCTGTCGGCCTTGATCGACAACCACATCAACCACGGCAACAAGCTGGACATCGATCCGCGCCGGATACAATGGAAGCGGGTTGTGGACATGAACGACCGAGCGTTGCGCAAGATCGTGGTCGGCATGGGCGGCGCGGCCAACGGCTATTTGCGCGAGGACGGCTTCGACATCGTCGTCGCCTCCGAAGTGATGGCGATTCTGTGTCTGGCGACCAGCCGCGCCGACCTCAAGGAACGTCTGGGCCGCATCGTCATCGGCTACAAGTCCGACAAGGTCACGCCGGTTTACGCCCGCGACCTGAACGCCCACGGCGCGATGGCGGCGGTGTTGAAAGACGCGATCAAGCCAAACCTGGTGCAAACCCTGGAAAACAATCTGGCGATCATCCACGGCGGCCCGTTCGCCAACATCGCCCACGGCTGCAACACCGTCACCGCCACCAAAACCGCGCTGAAACTGGCCGATTACGTGGTCACCGAGGCCGGCTTCGGCGCCGACCTGGGCGCTGAGAAATTCATCGACATCAAATGCCGGATGGCCGGCTTGAAACCGTCGGCGGTGGTGTTGGTCGCCACGGTGCGGGCATTGAAATTCCACGGCGGCGTCGCCAAGGACGAACTCAACCAGGAAAACCTGGCCGCGTTGGACAAAGGCTTCGCCAATTTAGAGCGCCATTTGAGCAACATCCAGAACCACTACGGCCTGCCCTGCGTGGTCAGCATCAACCATTTCACCTTCGATACCGATGCGGAAATCGAGCTGCTGAAAGCCAAGTGCGAGGCGCTGGGCGCCCAATGCGTGATCGCCAAACACTGGGCGCAAGGCGGCGCCGGCGCCGAGGACCTGGCCCTAGCAGTGTTGAATATCGTCGACAACCGCGAACCCGAATTCAGCTACGTTTACGACAGCGAACTGCCGTTGTGGAACAAGATCGAAGCCATCGCCACCAAGCTCTACGGCGCGGCCAAAGTCAGCGCCAGCCCGAAAGTCATCGGCGAAATCAAGGCGCTGCAAAGCAATTACGGCCACTTCCCGATCTGCATGGCCAAAACCCAAATGTCCTTCTCGACCAATCCCAACAGCAAGGGGGCGCCGTCGGGGCATACCGTCGAAATCAGCGAAGTACGGCTGGCCAACGGCGCCGGTTTCATCGTCGCCATCGCCGGCGACATGATGACGATGCCGGGCCTGCCGAAAGTGCCCGCCGCCGAACGCATCGACATCAGCGACGACGGCGTGATCAGCGGTTTGTTTTAAGAACCCAGGGTCGCGACCGGCGCTCGGGCCGGCGGTCCGCGCCAAAGCGCGCCGCCATCGCCGCATGTTTGTCGCTCTGCTATGCTTAACCGACGATTTAGATAACCACGCTACGCCGGCGGCGGGTGATGCCTCGTAACTATGTTTTGGTTATCCATGCGTTGAAGACGCCAAACGGAGGCACTGGTATGGCAACATTCATTTGGCAGGATCGATATTCGATAGGCGACGCGACCGTGGACGACCAACATCGGCAAGTGTTCGAGCTGGCCGAACAAGTTTTGGACGCGAGCGACCGCGACGAGCTGATCCATTTGTTCATTCGTTTTTTCCGACACATCCGCGAACACTTCCATTGCGAGGAAGCGCTGATGAAGCGCCTCGATTACCCCGGCTACCAAGCCCATGTCGCCGCGCACGATCAAATGCTGGACGAACTCATCCACCTCAGCGGCGAGGTGCGCGGCGACCATTGGAATCGTTCGGAAATTATCCGCTTCATCAACGACTGGATACTGGTGCACATCGTGGAAGTCGACCGCTTGCTGGGCGACTTTCTGGCCGTGGCGACGCCGACCACGCCGAGCCAAACCGATCCCGGAGCCACTCCGGACCGAGGCCGGCCCGCGACCGATGTTTTGTGAAGGTAATCGCTAGGCCGGGTCTGGCGCGAATCGCCATCAGTCCTGTTCGGCAACCAACTCGCGCAGCTGCGACAACTCTTCCAACGACAAGACTCGCCCGATCGCCAATAGAATGATAAAGGCGTCGTCGACTCGCGCCATCGCTTGAATAAAGTCGGTGCGAATATCGGTGCCGAAATCCGGCGCCGGCTGGATATTGGCCGGCGGGATTTCCAGGATCTCCCTAACTTCATCGACCAGCATCCCGATCAATTGGCTCGTTTCCGCCACTTGCACGGCCACCAACACAATACAGCTCAGCTTGCTGATTTGGGTCGGCTTATGGCGCAACCGGGCCGACAGGTCGATCACCGGCACCACGTTACCGCGCAGATTAATCACGCCGTGTATGTAATCCGGCGTCAACGGCACCCGTGTCACGTTGACGATTTCGATGATTTCCTTAATATCCAAAATGCTGACGCCGAAGGTCTCGTCACCCACCAGAAAAGTCAGATATTGGCCGATCTGCTCCGGCACGGCCAACGAATTTCCCAACTCGCTCCGCATTAAATTTGTCATGGCCGGCTCCGCCTAAAAGCGTTCGAAGTCTTGATCGTTAAAATCCGGACCGTTATCTGCCGCGACCGGTGCCGCCGCCGGCTTAATGCTGTAAGGCTTGGCAACGTTACGCGTCGGCCCGCGCATCGAAGATGCGCCGCGGCCGTTCGACGCGGGTCCGCGCCTACTTTCATTGACTTTAAAAAACGCCACCGCCTGCTGAAGCTGCACGGCCTGGCCGTTCAGCTCCTCGGCGGTTGCCGCCAATTCCTCGGCGCTGGCTGCATTCTGCTGAGTGGCTTTATCCAATTGCCGCATCGCGTCGTTGATTTGATTGATGCCGCTGGATTGCTCTACCGACGCGGCACTGATTTCCTGCACCAGATCCGAGGTTTTCGCGATATTCGGCACCAAGGCGTTGATCAAGGCCCCGGCTTTTTCGGCGATCGCGACGCTGCTGCTGGCAAGCTCGTTGATCTCGCCGGCGGTCACCCGGCTGCTCTCGGCCAATTTCCGAACTTCGGCGGCCACCACGGCAAAGCCCTTGCCATGCTCGCCGGCCGATGCGGCTTCTATCGCGGCGTTCAGCGACAATAAATTGGTTTTGTAGGCAATATCTTCGATCAGGCCGATCTTTTTCGCGATATTTTTCATCGCCGCCACGGTCTCGTTGACGGCCGCGCCGCCCTCCCGAGCATCGTTCGCGGAACGCACCGCCATTTGCTCGGTAACGTGGGCATTTTCGGTATTTTGCTGGACCGAAGCGTTCAATTCCTCGATCGACGACGTGGTTTCCTCGACGCTGGCCGCCTGCTCGGTGGCGGCTTGGCTCAGCGATTGGGCGGTAATACTGACCTGTTCCGACGCGTTGTTCAGATTGTCCGAATTAAACCGGACTTGCTGCACCACCCGCCCCAACTGGTCGCGCATGTCTCGCAAAGCCTGGGCTAATTGGCCGATTTCATCCTTGCCTTCGACTTCCAGATCGGCGCTCAGATCGCCATCGGCCAACGCCTTTGCAAAACCGACGCCGGTCACGATGGGCCGGGTGATCAGATTGGCTAAGAAGATGGCGATCAACACACCCAGAATCAACGATACCGCGATCGTCACCAGGATGATTTTATTGGCTTCCGAAACCAAGCTGTCGGCATTCTGCCGCGCAATACCCAGTTGCGCGAATCCCGATTCCTCGGCGGTCTGGGCTTGCTGGATCACGTCGTCGCCGGCATCCAGCATTTCCTTACGCATCAGCTTCATTTGCTCGTCATTGTCTATCCAGGTCTGCGCGGCCTGATGATAATCTTGCGTCGCGGTTCTAGCCTCGGTTATAATCCGCTTACCTTCCTCGGTCGCCGCGATTTTTTCCAAATCATCGTAAATGCCGATCAACTCGGGCAACCAGACCTGCATTTTCTTCCAGGCCGAGCGATCCTTTAGATTCAATTCCTCTTTTTCGGCACGCATGATCTCCAAGGCTTTAACGTAGGCCTGGGTCGCGCCGATGTAACGCTGCACGAATTGGTCGAGTTCCGCCGCGTTGGCGCCCTTATCCTTGGCCTCTTGGTAGCGGGCGACTTGGCGCTTCAAATAGGCGTCGGCGGCCTTGGCAACCGCATTGCCTTTTTCCACCATGGTTTCGGCGGCCTCCTTATTGGCGGTATATCCGGCCAGTACGGCCTGAAACTTCTCGCCGAACTTGGTCGCGCCGCTTCTGGCCACCTTCGATTGGCTCAGCAATTCGTTATTGCCGTACTGTTTGGCCAACTGATCGATCTTGTCCAGATAGGCCAACAACTTTTTCAGGCTATCCAACACCTGTTGAGCGTCTTCCGGCTTTTGCGAAACCCGGTAGGATCGTTGCGCCACCAAGGTTTCAAGCGCCATGCGTTCCACGCCGGTCGCGTATTCGACGGCTTTACCGTTATTGTCGGTAATGCCGAACAGCGCGCCGGAGACATCGCCGATGTAAACGCGCGCCAGCAAGCCGAATCCCACCGTAATCGCCACCAACAACATGGCGCCCGTTAATATTTTGGTTTTTATTTTCAGATCGTTGATGTTCATCGATAGATCCTGTTTGGCAAAAGAAAAATTGATTTACCGTAACGCGCTGGACGACGTTAATCGGGGTGGACGGCGCGCCGTGGCGGCCTGCACCAAACCCGCCACGTCCAATATCAACGCCACGGTACCGTCGCCGAGTACCGTGGCGCCGGTGATACCGGTCAGCTTTTCGAACACCTTGCCCAGCGGCTTGATGACGGTTTGATGCTCACCGTGCAATTCGTCGACGACGAAACCGGCCTTGCCGCGACCGGACTTCACCACCACCATGCTTTCCCGACGCCCCTCGCCCGATTCGGTTTTGGATTGCTGAAAATATTCGCTCAGGCGTAGGTAAGGCAACACCTGACCGCGCAAATTAATGTAGTGTTCGACCTCGTCGATTTTGCATTCCTTGTCACCCATTTCCAGGCATTCGTCCACCATGTTGAGCGGAATGATGTAACGCTCACGCTCGCAGCCGACCATGAATCCGTCGATGATCGCCAGCGTTAGCGGCAATTCGATACTGATCGTCGTACCCTGGCCCTCGACGCTGTCGATCGCGACGCTGCCGCGCAAGCCTTCGATGTTTTTCTTGACCACATCCATGCCGACGCCGCGGCCGGACAAGCTGGTCGCCTGCTCCTTGGTACTGAGGCCCGCCGCAAAAATCAAACCGTAAATCTCCTGGCGGCTCAAATTGTGATCGGCTTTGATCAAACCGGCGGCCAACGCCTTCGCCACGATTTTATCGGCGTTCAGGCCGGCGCCGTCGTCGGAAACTTGAATGACGATGTGGCCAGATCGATGAAACGCATTCAAATGCACGCTGCCCTGGGCCGGTTTGCCGGCCGCCAAGCGTTGTTCCGGGGATTCGATACCGTGATCGAGCGCGTTTCTCACCAAATGCGTCAGCGGGTCGTTGATTTTTTCGACCATGGCTTTATCCAACTCGGTTTCGCCACCGCTGATATAAAGCTCGATATCCTTGCGTAACTCCTTTCCGACATCCCGGACCACGCGCCGAAACCGTGAAAAAGTTTCGCCGATCTGCACCATCCTCAGCTCCAACGCGGTGTCGCGTATCGAACCGACCAACGCGTTCATGCCGGCCGCGATTTCCCCAGCATCGCCGAGACCGTGGCGTTCAACAATTAAATTCATCGCCGCGCTGGAAATCACCAATTCGCCGACCAGATCGATCAGATGACCGAGCTTGCCGGCATCGACGCGGATGTAATTGGCTTCGGCGGCCAACTTTTGCTTGGTCTGCTCCTGCTTTTGCAAGGCATGCTCGACGATGGGTTGCTGTACCACCTGCCGTTCCACCAAAATTTCGCCGATCGGCTTGCCGGCACCAGCAAAGCGAGAGGCGTCCTGTTCACGCAGCGCCGAATCGACCTCGCCGCGCGTCAGGGCACCGATTTCGACCAACATATCGCCGAGTTTTTGCCACTGCGACGGCTCCAGGTTATCTAACAATCCCAAGTAGTCCCCGAGCTTAGCATTCGGCGGTAGGATTTTGATGTCACAATCGTCGGCGACGAATTCGAAGACCGACTCGATGGTTTGCTTGTTCGCCTCGCTGTGCAATGCGATCTTGAAATGCAGATAGCAGTTTTCCGGGTCCATTGCGTCGCCGGCCGGCATCGCGGGCGCCAGCGTCAATATCTGACGAATCTCACCCAGCGTGGTCAAATAACGAATGAAAGACAGCGGGTCCATACCGTTGCGAAACGCATTCTCGCCGAATGCCAGCGATATCAGCCAATGGTCGTCGGCCGAAATCGGTTTGCCGGCCTCGCTAGTCAAGACCGCCGGCTCCGCCGCCGGACTGACCGCGCCGTCGCGACGCCCGCCCAATCGGCCGATCAGCGCGCGCCCGCGCGCCACCAATTCCTCTGGCAACGCGGTTTCCGGCGCCGCCAGACAATGTTCCACCAACTGGGCAACATGATCCTTGCTGTCCAGCAACACCGAAATCAATTCGGCGTCGATCGACCGCTCACCCTGGCGGACACCGTCGAGCACCGTTTCAGCTTCGTGCGTGAATGCGACGATAGGATCGAATCCGAACAGTCCCGACGAACCCTTGATGGTGTGCATGGCCCTGAATAAGCGGTTCACGATTTCCGCATCGCCGGGTGTCGTCTCCAGCACAAGCAACGCATCCTCCATGTCGTTCAGCAATTCGCCGGCTTCCTGGGCAAAAATGTTTAAAGCGGCATCGAAATCGCTCATGACTCATTCCCACTCGCGGTTAACACCATCGGATCGCCGAAATGCTCGCCAAGATTCAACAATTCAAAGACGTCGACGACGGCCTGACTATGGCCGATCAGCCGCATCGCGATGTTGCGGCGCGCGCACTCCAGCTTCATGTGCATCAACAACTGGACGCCGGCGCCGTCGAATTCGCGAACGGCGGATAGATCGATCAGCAACTCGCTGGCACCATCCAGGTAACCCGCCAATTGCCGGCGCGCGTCGCGGACTTGATAAATCGTCAACTCAGCCTGCGCGGCAAGCTCCACTCGGCCGCCATCCACCGTTATTTCCCGGATACTCACGAAACACCCTCACTAGCGACAAAAAACCGGCCGGAACCGGCCGCGAAATCATCGTAACCGCCGAAGGCGACGGCGATTTTGTCTTGGATCAGAAAAACGTAATATCGCTGTCGTCCCCCGAACCGGCACGACTGACCGCCGCGTTGGCGGTATGATTAATCAGCTCTTCCGGCATCGTATAGCTTAGCTCCATCCTGGAAAGAATTTGCGCGACATCGAGACTGCCGGCATGCCAGTCGCTGCTGTCGTGGCGGGTTTCGACCGCATTTTGCAAGCCTTCGAGATTATGCTCGACGTGACTGAGCATTTGACTGACCCGGTCTTGAAATTGGAAGGCAATCAATACCGAGAAAATCTCGTCGCGAATTTGGGCGCTGTGGCCGCGCAACAAATCGCCTTCGCTCTTCGAAGCATCCAGCGCGCATTGCAAGTCGTCCAGCGCGGAACGTATCGATTGCTCGGCATCGCGGATGGTCCTGTCGTCGTCGCTTCCGGACGCTTCCGAGAGTTTTAGCGTGGATTCCATCGCCCGATTGATGTCGGCAATGGCTTGGCTGATTTTTTCGCCGGTCGACGATGAAAAACCGGCCAGCTTACGGACCTCGTCGGCGACCACCGCGAAACCGCGACCGTTTTCCCCGGCACGGGCCGCTTCAATCGCCGCATTCAGCGCCAGCAAGTTAATTTGTTCGGCCACTTTGCGGACTTCCTTGGCCATCGAATCCAACTGGCGGGTGTGCGACGACAATTTTCGAACTTCGTCGACCACGGTATGTTCAACCTCCTGGATTTGGACCAACGCCGACAACACCGCCGATAGCGCGCCGCGGCTCTCGTTGAACAGCGAATCCGCGCTACGTCCGCCGGCGTTTTGCCCGGTGCCGGCAATCAACTGTTCCAGATTGCCGGCCATCGCCCCGAAGCGATCGGTCAACACCGTGATTTCCCGCTCGGTATGTGTACGCGATGTCTGGACTTGCCTAAGCACAACCGGCACTACTTGCAGGAACAGCCGTTCCAATTCGCCGACGTAAATCTTCAAATCATTGACTTTATCGTCTTCATCGCGTTGCCAGAACTGCGCGCAACGCTGGACCCGCTCGCGCAAACGCGCCGCTAAATACTGGCCGGCAATCAAGCCGGCGACAACCAGACCGGCAGCCAACGCCCAGGAAAGTAGACTAAAATTCCCAAGCAGGACGACGGCGGAGCTGCTCAGTACGCTCAGACCGATCGGCAAAAAACGGAAACTCGTAGCATCGGAAAGTTCGGCTGTCGATAGACCGGCAGGGGTTGGCATAGTGGTTCCGGAGTTGAATAAATGACTGCAATTGATCTTAGTGGGTTTTATGGCATCATTCAACTGAACGGCGGCCGGTTATTTTGGTTTGTGGAGGACCCAGTCATCAGTATTTCGCCCATCACGCCGGAGGAGTTCGAACGGTTTCGCCGCTTGCTGCAAAAACATGCGGGCATCGCGCTACTCCCGGAAAAACGCGTCATGGTCGCCAGCCGCTTGGCCAAACGTCTGAGTTTTTACGGCCTCGCCAACTACGGCGCCTATTTCCGTCTGGCGACCGATCCCGAACACCCCGAAGAGTTCCAAATCCTGATCAACGCGTTAACCACCAACGAAACCTATTTTTTCCGGGAACCTAGCCATTTCGAATTTCTCCGCGACACGATGCTGCCCGCCTGGCCGAATAAGCCGCTCAGAATCTGGAGCGCGGCCTGCTCCAGTGGCGAGGAGGCGTATTCGCTGGCCATGGTGCTGGCGGACAAGTGCCGCGACCGTCCCTGGGAAATCTTAGGGTCCGACCTCAGCACCCGGGTCTTGGATGTCGCCAAAACCGGCATTTACCCGATGGATAGAATCGAACAGTTGGATCGCCGCCTAATGGAAAAATACTGCCTGAAGGGCGTGCGTAGCCAAGCCGATCATTTCCGCGTCGGCGCCGAATTGCGCGAACGAGTGAAGTTCGAACAACTCAACTTGACTCAGCCCTTGCCGGGCCATCTCGGAAAATTCGACGCCATCTTTCTGCGCAATGTGTTGATCTATTTCGATCAGGACACCAAAAAACGCGTCGTCGACAACCTGTTACCAGCGCTGGCCCCGCACGGTTACTTCGTTGTCAGCCACGCGGAAAGCCTGCACTCGGTCACGCGACGCCTGCAAACCGTCATACCCTCGATCTACAGACTATCATGAGAAGCACCCCTTACCGTAACACCCAACGTATCACCATCGATCCGGGCGAGCATTACGTCTCCCGCAAGCCGGAAGTGATATCGACGCTGCTCGGCTCTTGCGTCGCGGTCTGCCTTTACGATTCGGTCAACGGCGTATTCGGCATGAACCATTTTCTACTGGCCTACAAACAACAAACGGCAAATACGCCTATTATTCAGTCCGACTACGGCCGCTACGGAATCTTTTCGATGGAATTGTTGATCAACGATATGATGAAAAAGGGCGCGGACCGCACGCAACTGAAAGCCAAGTGTTTCGGCGGCGGCAACGTATTGAAGCTGCGCGAGGACAGCTGGAATCGACCGACGGTCGGCGACGTCAACGTTCAGTTCGTTCGCGAATTCTTAAAAAACGAAAACATCCCGATCGTCAGCGCCTGCCTGGGCGGCGACTACGGTCGTAATGTGCATTTTCTGGGCAGCGACTTTTCGGTGTACATCAAGAAAATCGGCCGGGGCTTGGAATTGGCGGTGGTTCAAGACGAACGCCGGTTCTGGAAAAAAACCCTGGACGAAACCAAACATACCACCGGAAATATCGACTTCTGGTAGCCACCCACGGCAGGACCACCATCATGACAGACATCAAGATCTTCATCGTCGACGACTCGGCGGTCGTCAGGCAGGTATTAACCGCGCTATTGGCCGACATCCCCGGCTTCAAGGTCATCGGCTCGGCGCCGGACCCGATCTTCGCGCAAGCTAAAATGGAAAAGGACTGGCCCGATGTCATCGTGTTGGATATCGAAATGCCAAGGATGGACGGCATCACTTTTCTGCGCAAGCTGATGAGCGAACGGCCGACGCCGGTGGTGATTTGCTCGACCTTGACCGCGCGCGGCGCCGAAGTGACGATGCAGGCCATGAGCGCCGGCGCCGTGGACATCATCACCAAGCCGACCGTCAACCTGAAAGGCTTTTTGCAGGAAGCTCAAAGCCAAGTGGCCGACGCAATCCGCGGCGCCGCCCGTGCCCGCGTAAAAAAAACCGCGGCGGCCGGCCCGAAAGCCCCATTGACGGTCAACCCCAAATTGAACGCCGATTCGGTGATCCCGCCTTCGACCGCGACGACGATAGGCGAAACCACCGATCGGGTCGTGGCGATCGGCACCTCGACCGGCGGCACCCAGGCACTGGAATACGTACTGACCCGGCTGCCGCGCACCACGCCGGGCATTGTCGTCGTGCAACACATGCCGGAAGCCTTTACCGCCGCGTTCGCCAAGCGCCTGGACAGTCTGTGCCAGATCAACGTCAAGGAAGCCGAGCAAGACGACCGGGTCATTCCCGGCTTGGCGCTGATCGCGCCGGGCGGCAAGCATATGTTGCTGAGGCGTAGCGGCGCTCAATATCGGGTGGAAATCAAGGACGGCCCGCTGGTCAGCCGGCATCGGCCGTCGGTGGATGTGCTGTTCCGCTCGGCGGCCCAGGCGGCCGGCCGCAACGCGCTGGGCATTATCATGACCGGCATGGGCGACGACGGCGCCCACGGCATGAAGGAATTGCATGATACCGGCGCGTTGACGATTGCACAGGACGAGGCCAGTTGCGTGGTCTACGGCATGCCGAAGGAAGCCGTCAAACTAGGGGCGACCGACTGCGAAATGCCGCTATCGGCGATCCCGGAGTTAATCATTCATTCGCCGACTCGCGCCAAGTTCCTGAAAGGCTGAGGCACCAAGGCACTATCCGACTTGCAGCGCGCGACAACGCCAGCCGTAATACGCAATATACAAATAGCACAGCAACGGGACGATAAACGCCTGCTGGATCCCCCAACGATCCGCCAGAGCGCCTTGCAACACCGGTAACATCGCGCCGCCGACGATCGCGGCACAAAGTATCCCGGAACCTTGACCGGTATGTTTGCCCAGCCCGGTCAAAGCCAGCGAAAAAATGGTCGGAAACATGATGGAGTTAAACATGCCGACCGCCAAGATCGTCCACATGGCCCATCCGCCGCCTATCAGTATTGT
This sequence comes from Methylomonas sp. BG-2, assembly GCF_057766305.1. Taxonomy (NCBI): domain Bacteria; kingdom Pseudomonadati; phylum Pseudomonadota; class Gammaproteobacteria; order Methylococcales; family Methylococcaceae; genus Methylomonas; species Methylomonas sp. BG-2. The sequence continues at coordinate 16,206 of NZ_JBYMAP010000058.1, forward strand.
CGCGGCCACCAAGCCTGCCGCACTGAGCGCGTTGAACGCCAGTACGCCGCCGGGAGGTAAAGAACGCATCGCCGCCGCGCCGACGAAGCGGCCGACCATCGCTCCGCCCCAATAAAACGACACATAGCGACCGGCTTCGGCTTCGGTGAAACCACCGATATCCGGCTGGCTCAGAAAACTCACCAAGAAGCTACCGATAGACACTTCGCCGCCGACGTAAACGAAAATCGCCAGCGCACCCAGCACCAGATGCGGATAAGCCCACGCGCTGATCCGGCTCTCGCCGCCAGCACCGCCGCCAGGCGATGCCGGAGCCTCGACGGCCGGCAATTTCAAAAACGCAAACACCGCCGCCAGCACGAACAGCACCGTCGCCAACAGCAAATACGGATGCTGCACCGCCGCCGCTTCGGCAGCCTGATACGCGGTCAGGTCCGCCGGGCTCAAACCTTGAATTTGCTCGGCGCTGTTCACGGCCGTCGCCAAAATCAGCCAGGAGCCGAAAAACGGCGCCAGCGTGGTGCCCAGCGAGTTGAAAGCCTGGGTCATCGTCAAGCGGCTCGATGCGGTTTCCGGCGGCCCAAGCACCGTGACGAAAGGATTGGCCGCCACTTGCAACAAGGTGATCCCGGAAGCCAATACGAAAAACGCTGTCAAAAACAGCGGGTACAGACGCAGCCCGGCCGCCGGAAAAAACAGCAGACAACCGGTTCCGGCCACGGCCAAGCCGATGACGATACCGCGTTGGTAACCCAGCTTTTCAACCAGCATGCCGCTCGGCACCGACATCACGAAGTAGGCCGCGAAAAAGCAAAATTGAATCAGCATCGCCTGGAAGTAGTTCAACGTGAACACCGCCTTCAAATGCGGGATCAGAATATCGTTCAGACAGGTGATGAAACCCCAGATGAAAAACAGCGAGGTGAGTATGCTTAACGAACCCAGATGCGGGTTGGCGGCTTTCGGCGCGTCGGACATGGTCATCTCCGTTTAATTCGGCAACACGCTGAACGACGCCGATTCGTCGCCGACCATCACCTTGAAGTCGCCGGGTTCGACCACGCGCTTCATGTTCAAACCGATAAACGACATATCGTTGGCGGTCAACGTAAAACGCAAGGTTTTTTGTTCGCCGGGCTGCAACTCCACTTTCTCGAAGGCTTTTAGCTGCTTGACCGGCCGCGATACCGTAGCCGCTACGTCGTTCAAATAGACCATCACCGTTTCCTGACCGGTCCGCGTGCCGGTGTTTTTAACCTTGACGCTGACTGCCACGCTGTCGCCGACGTTGACTTGCGCCGGTTTTACCTGCAAACCGCTGGTTTCGAAACTGGTGTAACTCAGCCCGTGACCGAAGGGATACAAGGGCCGGTATTGGTTGGTCTCGTAGGCCTCGATCGGTTTATGGTCGTAGGGCGTGATGTCGTTGACCGCGCGCGGATAGGAAATCGGCAGCTTGCCGCTGGGGTTAACGTCGCCGAACAGAATGTCGGCCAGCGCCGCGCCGCCTTCCATACCGGGCAGAAAACCCAGGACCACCGCCCTGGCCTTGTCGGCGATTTCGGTGATGATGCGCGGCCGGCCGCCGAAGGTCACCAACACCACCGGCTTGCCGATCTCGAAGATCGCCCGAGCCAATTGCAGTTGCACCGGGTCCAGCGCCAGCGAGTCGATATTGCCTTCGGTTTCGGTATAGGTTTTTTCGCCGAGCGCCAGCACCACCACGTCGTGCCTGCGAGCCTCGTTGACCGCCTGCTCGATGTTGATTTCGTCGCTGAAACGCTGGCCGCCGACAAAGGTGACTTGACCGGCGGTCTTGCTCCGGATCGCCTGCAACAAGGTCGGATATTGTTTCGGATACAGGTCCTCGGATGCGCCCTGCCAAGTGATCGTCCAACCGCCGTTCATCACGCTGAGCAGGTTCGCGGTCGGACCGGTGACCAAAATGCTGGCCTGTTTGGACAGCGGTAGCATGCGGTTGTCGTTTTTCGCCAAGATAATGGCTTCGCGCGCCGCTTGTTGATTGACCTCGACCGCCTCGCTGGTCGCGAAATGGCCGGCCACCGGCAACGCCGGCTCGGTGCGTTCAAACAAACCGGCTTGGATTTTGACGCGCAGGATGCGCGACACCGCCTCGTCGATACGGCTGAGCGGCACCTCGCCGCTTTTGGCTAAATCCAACAGCAAATCGTAAAAACTGAAGTTGAACGGCACCATGCTCATATCGACGCCGGCCATCACCGCCATTTTCACCGCCTCGCGCGGGCTCGCCGCCAGTTTGTCGCGGGTGTGCAGACGGATGATGTCTTCCCAATCGGATACCGTGAAGCCCTTGAAACCCATCTCGCCGCGCAATATCTCGGTCAGATAATGGTAATTGGCGTGGCCGGGGATGCCGTCCACCTCGGCGGAATTGATCATTACGGTCGGCGCGCCGGCCAATACCCCGGCCTCGAACGGCGGCAAAAACCATTCGCGCAAGGCCCGTTCGCCGATCCAGGCCGGCGTGCGATCCTTGCCGTTGAGCGGGTAGCTATAGCCGACGTAATGCTTCAAACAGGTCGGCGCCTTGTCGGTGGCGGCCATGTCCTCGCCCTGGTGACCTTGAATAAACGCGCCGCCCAAGGTTTTCGCCAAATGCACGTCCTCGCCGTAGGTTTCCCACAATCGCGGCCACAGCGGTTGGCGGCCGATGTCCATCACCGGCGAAAAATTCCAATCCAGACCCGAGGCTTTGACCTCGCGGGCGACGATCTCACCCTCCTTGAACGACAGCTCCGGATTGAAGGTCGCCGCCATGCTGATCGCCTGCGGAAACAAGACCGAATTTTGGGTATAGGTCGCGCCGTGGATCGCATCGATTCCGTAAAGCACCGGAATTTTCAACCGCGATCTCGCGGCGGTATCCCGGATGATTTGGGTGATTTTTCGCCACTTCTCAATAGGTTGGGCACGATTATTCGGCGTGGTCGGCGTGTTCAGAATGGAACCTATGTGATGGTTGAACAACGCATCTTCCAGTTTGGCCTGATCGACCGGATTCTCGGCGTCCTGACCATTAACGACCGACACCACGCTGAAATCAATCTGGGTCATCTGCCCGACTTTTTCTTCCAGCGTCATTTGCGCCAACAGCGCTTGGACTCGCTCTTCCACGGGGCTTGGGTTGGGTTCAGCGCTCAAGACGGACTCCGACAAAACGAATAAGGAAAGGGACACTAAAACGGCTTTTGTATTCAAGGTCTTGGTAAGGGTAACGGGAAAAACCGGCCGGCCGGCGAACATAGCGGCCGCGACGCGGCCGGACAAAACGGACGACATTAAAACATCTGCCCGCCGGCGTCTCAAGGCATCGCCGGACTTTTCGGGGCGATTCGGAAGGTATAATCGCGCATTTAATTACGAACACAAGCCGCCGATGACAACGAACGCCCAACGCTTGGATGTACTTTGCATAGGTCACGCCAGTTACGATCTGGTATTCGCGATATCGCACCATCCCGGTCCCGACGAAAAGACCGTCGCCGACGACTTGCTTGGCTGCGGCGGCGGACCGGCCGCCAACGCGGCGGTGGCGGTGGCCCGGTTGGGCGGTAGTGCCGGCTTCTGCGGCTATTTGGGCAACGACGTCTACGGCGACGGTCACTTGCGGGAATTGCTGGCGGCCGGCATCGACACGCAAAGGGTGGTGCGCGGCGATTCGCCGACGCCGCTGTCGGCGGTACTGGTCAAACCCAACGGTCAACGCGCATTAATCAACTATAAAGGCGGCACCGAAGCGCTGGCGGGCGACCGTCTGACCTTCACCGGCCGGGAAGCCAAGGTCCTGCTTTGCGACGGTCACGAACCGGGCTTATCGCTGGCCGCGCTGGCGGCGGCGGACGCCGAGACCAGCAGCGTGCTGGACGGCGGCTCGCTGCACGCCGGCACCTTGGCACTGTTGGACAAGGTCGATTACGCGGTTTGCTCGGAAAAACTGGCCTTGCAATACGCCGGCGACGAGCGGGTCGCGCTGGCCAAATTCGCCGAATTGGCGCCGGTCGCCGTCATCACGCTTGGCGCGCGCGGTTTGATCTGGCGACGCGGCGCGGAAACCGGCGCGTTGGAGGCGCCGCCGGTGCTGGCGGTGGACAGCACCGGCGCCGGCGATGCGTTTCACGGCGCCTTCGCCGCCGGTCTGGCCGCCGGACTGGATTGGCAAACCCTGCTGCGCTACGCCAGCGCCGCCGGCGCCCTGTGCTGCACCCAGCTGGGCGCCAGACCGGGCCTGCCGACGCTCGAACAGCAACTCGCGCTACTCGCGCAATGGCGGTAGTCGGTCCGCGGCCGCCAACCCAGACCCCTAGCGAACCCATCGAGTGAGAGGAGTACAAACCCGGATTTACACGAGCCAGATACCAAAACGGCAAATCGAGATTTGCCGGTACGGCTTCGCCCTCTTTTATTTATTTTTATCGCGAGCTGGGAGAATAAAACTATTAGTCTCATTCGAACCGGTGGAATCAGAAATCTTGCTGAATGGACCTAAAC
>NZ_JBYMAP010000059.1:0-20447 GCF_057766305.1 Methylomonas sp. BG-2
ACGCGCTGATAGCGAATGCGCTGGCCGCCTAAAATCAAGTCGTCGCCGTCGTAATCCACGGAAAACGGTGGCCGGCCGTAAGTGCTGTCGTGGGCGATTAAATAGGCGACATGATCGATCGGCATCACATCGCAAACCACTCGAATGTCGAAACGTCCGGACGGGTTGGCGAGAAAATTATTGCGAAGCACGCCGCCGCCGATTCGCCCCAGACCGACAATGCCGACTCGCAGACTCATGCTCCGCACCACGCGGTGTCGGTGATCTGGCGGGGTTTCAAATACAATGTGGCGAGGTAGGGTTGGGCGGATGGATTCATGGTAAGGGCTTGATTGTTATTGTTGATTTGCCTGCTTGATTGAAACTAGAGCAAGCTGTCGATTTGTCAAGCCGACCATCCGAGGTCGGTGATCGCGGAGTGGCCCGCAACGGCCGGCGCGATGGCGCGCCGGCCTGGCGAGTTATTTGCCGAAGGTCAGGCCGTCCGCCGCGCGATCCACTTTGATGGTGTCGCCGGGAAGGTAGCGGCCCGCCAGGATTTCGTTGGCCAAACGGTTTTCCAACTGGCGTTGAATTGCCCGTTTCAATGGCCGGGCACCGTAAACCGGATCGAAGCCGGCTTCGCCGAGCAAGTCCAGCGCGGTTTCGCTGACGTCCAAGCCAATCTCCTTTTCCGCCAAACGGCGGCGCAGCAGGTCGATCTGGATTTTGCAGATCGCCCGGATCTGGCCCTGTCCGAGCGGATGGAACACCACGGCTTCATCAACCCGGTTAATGAACTCCGGCCGGAAATGCTGGCCGACGATGTCCATGACCGCGTCTTTCATATCCGCGTAATTTTCCTCGCCCGCCAATTCTTGGATGACTTGCGAACCCAGGTTAGAGGTCATCACCACCACGGTGTTTTTAAAATCCACCGTGCGGCCCTGGCCGTCGGTCAAGCGACCGTCGTCCAGCACTTGCAACAACACGTTGAACACGTCGGCATGGGCTTTTTCGATTTCGTCGAGCAAGATCACCGAATAAGGCTTGCGACGCACCGCTTCGGTCAAATAGCCGCCTTCCTCGTAACCGACGTAGCCCGGCGGCGCGCCGATCAAGCGGGCCACCGAATGTTTCTCCATGAATTCGGACATATCGATTCTGACCATCGCTTCCTCGGTGTCGAACATGAACTCGGCCAGGGCCTTGCACAGTTCGGTTTTGCCGACGCCGGTCGGTCCCAAGAACAGGAAGGAGCCGTTGGGACGGTTCGGATCGGACAAACCGGCCCGCGACCGGCGGATCGCGTTGCTGACCGCTTTTAAAGCTTCGGTCTGGCCGATCACCCGTTTGGCCAATTCGTCTTCCATCCGCAGTAGCTTTTCCCGCTCGCCTTCCATCATCTTGGAAACCGGAATGCCGGTCCATTTGGAGACGACCTCGGCGATTTCTTCTTCGGTGACCTTGCTGCGCAACAGCGTGGTTTCCTGCATCTCGGCTTGCGATGCCAGATCCAGTTCTTTTTCCAGTTTGGGAATGTCGCCGTATTGCAATTCGGACATGCGGGCGTAATCCTGGGCGCGGCGGGCGGCTTCCAGTTCCAGCCGGGCGTGCTCCAGCCTTTCCTTGATCGTGGCCGTGCCTTGTAGCGCGGCTTTTTCGGCTTTCCAGATTTCATCCAGATCGGAATATTCTTTTTCCAAATCGCCGATTTCGTCCTGCAAAGTCTCCAGACGTTTTTTAGAAGCGGCGTCGGTTTCGTTTTTCAAGGCCTCGCGTTCGATCTTGAGCTGGATTAGACGCCGGTCGAGTTTATCCATCGCTTCCGGTTTGGAGTCCATTTCCATCCGAATTCGGCTGGCAGCCTCGTCGATCAAGTCGATGGCCTTGTCCGGCAGTTGCCGATCGGAAATGTAGCGGTGCGAAAGCATCGCCGCCGCGACGATGGCCGGGTCGGTGATGTCGACGCTGTGGTGGATTTCGTAGCGTTCCTTCAGGCCGCGCAGGATGGCGATGGTGTCTTCGACGTTCGGTTCGTCGACCAAGACTTTTTGAAAGCGGCGCTCCAAGGCGGCGTCTTTTTCGATGTATTGGCGGTATTCGTCCAGCGTGGTGGCGCCGACACAATGCAGTTCGCCTCGGGCCAAGGCCGGCTTGAGCATGTTGCCGGCATCCATCGCACCCTCGGCCTTGCCGGCGCCGACCATCGTGTGCAGTTCGTCGATGAACAGAATAACCTGGCCTTCGAGTTTGGCAATGTCGTTAAGCACGGCTTTCAGGCGTTCCTCGAATTCGCCGCGAAATTTTGCGCCGGCGATCAGTGCGGCCATATCCAGCGACAGCAGTTGTTTGCCCTTGATGCCTTCAGGCACTTCGCCGTTGACGATGCGCTGGGCCAGGCCTTCGACGATGGCTGTTTTACCGACGCCGGGTTCGCCGATCAGCACCGGGTTGTTTTTAGTACGGCGTTGCAACACCTGGATGGTGCGGCGAATTTCGTCGTCGCGGCCGATCACCGGATCGAGCTTGCCCTGCTCGGCGCGCTCGGTCAGGTTGATCGTGTATTTTTTCAACGCTTGGCGCTGGTCTTCGGCATTGGCGTCGTTGACGGCTTGGCCGCCGCGCAGATTATCGATGGCTTTTTCGACCGCCGGCGCGCTTACGCCGGCGCGTTTCAGCAAGTTTTGCAGCGCGCCGCCGCCTTCCAGGGCCGCCAGCAAGAACAATTCGCTGGAGATGTAGGCGTCCTTGCGTTTTTGCGCCAATTTGTCGGTCAGGTTGAGCGTCCGCGATAGTTCGTTGGATATTTGCACGTCGCCGCCCGCGCCGGAAACGCTGGCCAGCCGGTCGATTTCCTTCAGCAGGTCGCCACGAAACGCATTGACCTGCACGCCGATCTGTTGCAACAACGGTTTGATGCTGCCGCCTTCCTGGTCCAGCAAAGCCAGCATGACGTGTAGCGGTTCGATGAACTGATGATCCTTGCCCAAAGCCAGACTTTGAGCATCCCCGAGCGCTTGCTGGAATTTGCTGGTGAGTTTGTCCATACGCATGGTAGGTACCTCGATTGTAATGATGTTGCCGCTGAGATGGGGCGGTGGCGGCGCGATTTCAAGCGCCTATATATTAAAAATGGCTAATATTTTGGATGGCCGGCCAGTGTTGCCGGCGTTGTTGTGCTCAGTGGTCACGCCGGATAAATCACAGTACAATGCCGGGACTCGATTCGCCGAAATGACGTGGTTCCACTGTCGAAGCCCGTGTCTGCGGCGGTTTTTTCGGGTAAATTTTGGTTTTAATTCGTAGGAGTTTTTGTATGGCAACAGGCACTGTAAAGTGGTTCAACAACACCAAAGGGTTTGGGTTTATCGAGCCTTCCGAAGGTAAGGAAGATGTTTTCGTCCACCACTCGGTGATCTTGGGCGAGGGCTTTAAGACTCTGTCCCCAGGGCAATCGGTGGAATTTGAAATCGAATCCGGTCCCAAAGGCCTGACTGCCGCCAACGTTCAGCCGAAATAATTCAGTTTCGGAAGAATCGAAACAGGCTCTTGTTCGCAAGGGCCTTTTTTTTGTCAAACGGTAATAATCTATTTCAAAATCGTCGCGGTTTAACACAGTTATAATAAACCTTCACTTCTCCCGGAGGACCGCATGGCCCGCGAATTTTCTACGTTAAGGCAGTTGGATATCCCCGTTAAGGTGTTGTTTACCGGTTATTTGACGACCGTTGCGGTGGGGTACTTGGTCGCGCTGATCCAGATTCTGTTCACGCACGGTTTGGCCGACGGCAAGTTCGGTTTATCGATAGACGACATCGTATACAGTTACTACGGGAATCGGTCCGGCACGATGCTGGAGACGAAATTGAATGGCTCGATGAAGGATAACGCCTCCGAGAAAGAACGTTTCGCAATCATTCAATGGGTGCGCGACGGTGCCGACAAGGACGATTTTGTCGATGACGGTATCGATAAAATTATCGAGAGCCGCTGTGTGATGTGTCACAACAAAGAGGCGTCCGTGCCGGACTTTACCGACTTTAAAGTCCTAAAAGAACTGGCTAAGGAAGATGAAGGCGCCACTTTTACGTCGCTGACCAGGGTATCGCACATCCATTTATTCGGCATCAGCTTTATCTTTATGTTGGTCGGGCTGATCTTCAGCTTTTCCGAGACCAGCACGCTAAAATACAAGTCGATCGCGATTGGTATGCCCTACGTCTTTCTGCTGGTGGATATTTTATCGTGGTGGTTGACCAAGCTTAATCCGATGTTTGCCTGGCTGGTGATATTTGCCGGTGCCGGCATGGCCATTTCGTTTGGATTCATGTGGTTGATTTCGGTTTTGGAAATGTGGGCGTACGGCCAAGTGTTTGTCGATAGCCAAGGCGCGCTGAAGCCGCAGTGGAGTACCGTCGTTGAAGCCAAATTCAAGCAACTGGGCGGCGACCGTGTTCTGGAACGCGCGGCAAACGGGTTGGTTCGAGCGGTCGACTACGTTTGGCGGCTGTTTGCTCGGCATGGCGGGCCCGTTTTGTTGGCCGTTTACAAGAAACTGTTCGATAGGTTCCGCAGCTGACTTTGTGACGGCGATTCGATATACCACCGGAAATTCAAGTTTCCGGCTAGGCGGCCGCTAACACTAGCGGTATGATGCAAACTCGATTTGCGGGAGGTACGCCATGATTAGCAATGTACTGAACAGTGCCACCAATCTGATTAGCAACGCTCAGCAGAAAGCGGCGACGGCCGCTCAAACCATCGCTACGTTGCCTGTCCAAAAAGACGAAGTCGGCGGTTCGCAAGATATTGCGCCGACTGAGTTGTTTAAACCTATCGTCAGTTTGAAGGAAGCCGAGCTGGAGAATTCCGCCGGTGTCAAATTGCTGAAGACCCACGAAAAAATGGTCGGGGCTCTCCTCGACGTCAAAGCCTAAAGGCTAACGCCGACATCGTAGCCGAGCGCTTCGATGTCGGCGGCAAAGCTCGTCATTTCATTCAAATCAGCGGCTTTCAATTCTTCCGCCTCCGGCTGTAACGACGGTCGGGCTAAGCTGTACAACAGTATCTTGGCGATTTTGATGTTCCTGGATTTGAGTTCCGTTAACAGATCCAGGTAGGCGGTTTTTTCGGCGTCGGACCACGCCTGACGATAACGCAAAATGCAGGTTTGCAACTTGGTTGGGCATAAGTTGCTGGCGATTTGCAAATGTTCGATCAGTTTGGATTGGCTCAACCTGGCGTTGTTCAGTAACTGCCGGCCGGCGCTGCTAGCACTGTCCAGCTTGAACCAAAGTTCACCGCCGCAATCAGCCAATTCGGTCAGTCCGGCCTGGACTGTTTTTTGATGAATCAGACTGCCGTTGCTGATCAATACCAAGTTGCCGGTCGGCAAGATGCCGGTTTCCAGGCCGATGGCCGCTATCAGGCGGATGGCGCGGTCGAAGGATTTCAGACTGGTCGGCTCGCCATTGCCGGAGATCGCAATGTCCTTGACAATTCGTTGATCGACGGCGACACCGTAGGCATCGAAAAAGTCGCCATGCAGAACCCTGTTCAAAAAGCCGCGCAATTCCTTTTCGAGTAGCTCGAAGTCCAGAGTGGGCGCCGTCCCGCGCTTCAGGTTGGGGACTTGGCAGTACACGCAACGCCAGTTGCATGCGTTATTGGGATTGAAGTTGATGCCTATCGACAGCCCGCCCGCCCGCCGCGACATCACCGGATACACGTATTTTAGCCCGGCACTGTCGCGGTCGTGGTTGGCGGTGGTTAGTGGTCTAACCATGGCTGGCAAAAGATGAAATCGCGGTAAAAACTCCGATTCTAGAGTTTGATCAGCACTTCGCCGCGCCCGGTTTCGGCCATGTCGCCGCCGAAACGTCTGACCCGGTTGAACGCGACGCCGCTGTCGGCAAAGCGGGAATTCAGCGTTTTGAACGATGCGAACAGCATCGGTAGAAAGGCCAAGGTATGCGAACCGCAGTCGTTGAAGGTGGCCGGCAGTTGTGGCTGGTTCCAAAGCAATAAGGTTCCTCGGCGCATCGCATAGCCGGCGTAACGGCCGACCTCGCCCATCACCGCGATCGTGCCGGCCACCATGCGCGAGCCGCAATAATCGCCGGCATCGCCCTCGACCAGAATCTGGCCGCGGCGCAAATGATCGCCGCAACGCTGGCCGACATTGCCTTTGATTAAAACCGTGCCGCCCTTCATGCCTTGTTTGTTGCCGGGTAAGGCGCCGCCAACGAAATCGCCGGCATTGCCTTCGATCTGGATCAGGCCGTTTTTCATTTCGCAAGCCGCGTAAATGCCGACATCGCCGATGACCGAAATCGTGCCGCCCTTCATCTGCATCCCCAAATAAGCGCCCGCGTCGCCTTGCACGCTGATGCTGCCGTTGGCGAGTTCCTTGCCGATGAAATCCAGCTTGTCGGTGCTGCCGACGATGCTGATGTCGTCGGGATTGCTGCCGTTAATGTGAAACAATTGATCGACGCGCAGTTTGCGTTTGCCGGACTGCAATTCGATCGCGGCGATTTGGTCCAGGCTCAGGCCGGCCAGTTTTTGGCAGACCAGCGGCGACATATCGACGCGTTGCGCCGGTAGCGGCGTTTCGATCAGAGTGAAGGTCAGCGTGGTCATGCCATGATCTCCTGCAGATGAAAATGGAACGGGCCAAGTTTGCCGCCGTAGTTGCCGGCGCTGATGCGCTTGATGCCGTTGGCCGAGCCCAAATCGCAAACCGCCTGGATGCCGACGCGCATGGCTTGGGCTATGTCTTCCTTGGTCAGGCCGTCGATGACAATCTCCATTACCGACTCGATTTCCGGCGACAAGTCGGTCTTGGTTACGCCTTTCAAGGTTGGGCAGAAGGCGTCGTTGGTTGAGGCGCTCAAGGCTTTGTATTTGGAACCGACCTTGGAGCCTGAACGCACCACGCCGCCGGGGAAGGGCATGATCACGTTGGGGATTTTTTTCATCGCTTCGATGGCCGCCTCGCAGGCCGCCAAGGCTTGCGGTTGCGATTCGGCCAGCACCAGAAAATTGCCGCCGCCGACCGCATCGACCATGCCGGTAGTGGCTTCGGTCAGAAACTCGCCATCCATCACCGGCACCCGCCAATAGCGTTTGCCGGCGATTTTCTTGGCAATCTGGAAGCCGTCGCCGAAGAAGCGCAGGTTTTTGCCCAACGGAATCGGCTTGCCGCCCTCGATGCCTGCAAATAAGGCCGAGGTCGGCGAGGTCAGCACGCACTGGCCGGCGCGGGTTTCCAACTGCTTGGCCAAGCCCTTGCCGCCCATCGCGTAAATCATGATGGACACGCCGGGCCTGCCGTCCGGCGTTTCTTCCGGGCTCAACACCCGCTCGATGCCGGCTTCGCAGCCGCAGGCAATCACGGAAGTGGCAAAGCCGGTCATGGCCTGAGCGGAAATCATCGCCCATTTCTCGTTCTGGGCGGTGATGATGGCCCGTGTCGCCTTCATCGGAAAGGCTTCGGCAAAGGTTTTATCGATGGTGACGCCGTTGATGATCATGCTGCACCTCTCAGCGGATGCGCCGTCAAGCTGCCGCGTCCGTCTTCACTGATTTCATCGTCGCTGATTTTAAAGTTGCCGAGTTTCATGGTTAGGTATTTGTCGAAATAAGGCTTGAGGTCTTTTTCAATCGACAGATCGTATTCGGGCTTGACGATGTGGGTGGTGCCCCAAGTGACTTTGACCACTTCGCCGTCCTTGACCACCAGTTCGCCGTCCTTGAACACGTAATCCGGCTTGGTGAACATCGCCTGCCTGTCGGCGTTTTCGGTGTAGACGGTGATGTCGGCAAAGTTGCCGGGTGCCAGCGCGCCACGGTCTTTCAGGCCAATAATGCGGGCCGCGCCGGCGCGGGTCATAATCGCGATTTCGCTTAAGCTGTATTCGCGCTCGATTGAGGCCAGCGTGGTCATTTTCTGCGCTTCGGGGTGGATGGTTGCCAGCATGTCGTTGCGGAAGCTGCGGTCCATCAGCAGACGGATCAAATGCGGGTAGCTGGTGAACGGCGCGCCGTTGGGGTGATCGGTGGTCAGGAAAATCCGCCACGGGTCTTCGACCAACAGGAATATTTCCAGCCCAATCGCCCATTGCAAGGCGTTGACGAAGTTCTGGTCCTTGTATTTGAACGGTACCACACCGCAGCCTGCGTCGCATTCGATGTCCATGCACACCCATTTGTTCGGGCTGGCGAAGCGGTGGTTGGCGTGCTGGCGCATGTTGTCGCCGGAAGCGGTGACGGTTTGGCCGAACAGAATCTGGCCGACATCGGCGGTAATGTTTTTGTTGTTGTTGATCGCCTCGGCGATTTGCGCGGCGCCGGAGGAGAACTTGAAATCGCCCTCGGTGCCGTAACTGTGGAACTGGATATGGGTCAAGTGCATCGGCAAGCCTTCCACGCCTTGAATGGTGTTCAAGGTGGTATCGACATTGCCCGGCACGCCCAGGTTGCAGCCGTGCACGTGCAGCGGATGGGTGATGCCCAGTTCCTGCACGGCCCTAGCCAGGGTTTGCAGGATTTGACGCGGAGTCACTGCGTAATGGCTATTTTGCTCGTCCAGATCCAGTTTGCGCTGGTTAAATTTAAAGGCGTTGATGCCGCCGGCGTTGACGACTTTGATGCCGATGCCCTTGGCGGCGTTCAGCGTCCAGGCCACGTAATCGTTGACGGCTTTCTGGTCTTTCTTCGCGGTCAGCATGCGTAGTAGGAAATCGTCGCTGCCCAGCATCACGTAGCCGCCCTTATCGACGATGGGCGTGTCGCCCATTTCCATGTGCGCCTGACGGGCATTGATCGGCAACACGGCCGGTTCGAAGCAGGCGGTGTAGCCCATCTCGGCGTAGCGATAGCCGGCAACGAAGCTGGACGGCATCGCATGGCCATTTCCGGAGCGAGTGATGGATGTGCGATGCACCGGGTCCAGGCGGTGGTCTTCCGGCAACAGCGTTCGGGCGATGTTGCCCTTGCCGCCGCCGATGTGGGTGTGCATGTCGATGGCGCCGGACATGACGACTTTGCCGCGCAGGTCGTATTCCTGGTCTACCGGGCGACCGTCTTTCGGCGCATCGACGATACGGCCGTCTTGAATGTAGAGGTCTTGTTGCTGGCCGGCTATGCCGCTGGCCGGATCGTAAACGGTGCCGCCTGAGAGTTTTGTCAGCATGTCGGTATCCTAAAGGGCTTGTTCGATGGCATGCAGCACCTCGGCGGTGCTGGGCAGGCCGGAGTCGCGGAGTTTTTTCAGGCGGATCGCCACCACGTTATCCAGACGGTAGGCATGGCCGGCATGGTCGATGCCGGGCGTGCCTACGGGAATGAAGACGTCGGGTTCTTTATCGAAGGCCATGCCGGAACGGCCGACTACGATGATCGGTAATTCGGTAAGCGGCGGTTTGGCGTTGCTGTTGAAAGCATGCACCCAAACCAGCGCGTCGGCTTCGCCGTTGCGCAACATGGCTTGGCTGTCGTAAAGAAACGGATCGTATTCCGGGTAGCCGCGGGCGAAATTGAGCCGCGCCGGATAGCCGGTAGTCCAGCCGCACACTTGGTTGGCGGTTTGATCGCCTTCACGACCGCCCAGTGGAAAGCCGGAGCAGCGCGTGCCTTGTAGGTTGATGTCCTTGACGATGTTGCAAATGGTTTGTACGGTCAATTCGGCGTGGTCGTAAGCCAGCGCGGCGGCGCCCCACAGTATCACGCCGTATTTTGCGTTTCTGAGTTTGTCGGCAATCGCTTGCAATTCGGCAACGGCAATGCCGGCGACATGTTGCGTTTGCACCGGCTGTTTTTTGACCAGTGCCGACAACACGGCAATTACATTCGGCAAGTCGGCGTCGGCGCAAGTCAAGCTCATTGCCGTTTTACCGGCCGGTGAAGTAGAGGCCGTGCCCGATGGCGATTTTCCCAAATAAATCACTTCGCGGTTGGCGGTGTTGTCGAGGAACATCGCTTCCTCGGTCCACAAATAGCGCTCGAAAAAGCGCGGCGCGAAGCCTTCCAAATCAGTGCCGATGATTAGCAACAAATCGCAGCGGTTTTTGACTTCCGCCAGCGTGGTATTCATCCAGCCGGAATCCTGCAGTGCCAGCAGGTTGCGGCGGGCGGCCGGGAAGTTGATGTTATCCACCACCGCGCCGGCTTTATCGGCCAGAGCCAGCAAGCCGCGCATGCCGTTGACGTCGGTGGCGCAACCGGCGATCACCGGTTGTTGGGTGCTGCGCAGCAATTCCGCGGCTTTGGCGACCGCCGTGTCCAGATCGACAGCCAGACCGCCAACGCGCGGCGCGGTGTCGGTGAGCGGCTGCTCGAAGCCTGGGGTGTTGACCGCGCAACCGTTGGCGGTCACTGTCACGGCCAAGCCGTCCACCTTGACGCTCAGATCGTCGGTGCCGATACCGCAGAACGGGCTGGGTACCTCGGTGATTTCAGTCATCGTACTGTCCTCAGTCTTTTTTAATGTATTTGAAACGCGGGTCGTCCGGCGTGCCCTCGAAAATGCCGTCGGATTCGGCGGCGGCATCCCATTGCACGACGTCCTCGATTTTTTTCGCCAGCGCGAAATCCTTGTCGGTGACACCCTTGGCGGCGTGGGTGACCAGTTTCACGATCACGAACGCATAGGAAACCGTCAAGTCCGGATGGTGCCAGGCTTTTTCCGCCAAATGGCCGACCGTGTTGACCACCATCAACGTCGCTTTCCAGCCCGAGGTCTTGTATTTACGCCGTATCCAGCCGTTTTCGTAATACCAATGCGGCAGTTCGCGTTGCAAATGCTCAACGATTTCGGCGTCGCTAAAAACCTTGGGTGTATCGTGTGTCATCACCGCTCCCCCGACGAAATTAGCCCCGCATTCTATCGCACAGCGTTAGCGCTGTCTTTAGCGGAATCGCCCGAAATTCGGGAGCGCGGCGCTGTTGGGCGTGGCCGGATCGCGGCTTGGTGCGTAGGCTGGGCTTCCGATGGCGGTCGAGTTTACTTGACCACCCGCAATTGCGGGCGTTGCGGAGGCGTTGGTTCGGGGGCGCTGGGCGGGGTCTCGTCGTCTTGGTCTTCCGGATCGAAAACCATGCCCTTGCCGTTTTCCTTCGTGTAAATCGCCAGTACGGCCTTGGTGGGAACCACTATGTGCATGGCTTTGCCGGAAAAACGGGCGTTGAACTGGACTTCCTCGTTACCCAGGGTCAAGCCTTGTATGGCTTCCGGGCGGATATTCAGGACGATGCGGCCGTTCTCGACGAAGTCGGTGGGTAACACGACGCCCGGATGTTCGGCGTTGACCAATAGATGCGGGGTCAGGCTATTGTCCAAAATCCATTCATAGATGGAGCGGATCAGGTAGGGTTTTAGTGGAGTCATTTGGATTGGCTTTGCATGAGTTCTTTTTCTTCCTGGCTCAGGCTGTCCTGAAAGGCCTTGCGGGCGAACAGTCGGTTGGCGTAGGTGGTGATGCCCTTGCCGAGCGAGCTGATGTCGATGCCGATGCTGCCGAGACGCCATAAAAAAGGCGCCATCGCGCAATCGATCAGCGAATATTCCTCGCCCATGAAATAGGTGGCGGCGTCGAAAACCGGCGCGGCCGCCAGCAGGCTTTCCCTGAGGACTTTCTTGGCCTTGGCCGAACGTTTGTCGCCTTGCAATTGCGCTTCCTCGAGCAATTGATACCAGTCCTGATCGATGCGTTTGATCAGCATGCGGGCATTGGCTCGGGAAACCGGGTCCATTTGGTGCAGGGCCGGGTGCGGAAAACGTTCGTCCAGGTATTCCATGATGATGCGGGCGTCGTACAGCACCAGATCGCGCTCGACAAAGGTGGGAGCATTTCCGTTGGGGTTGAGCTCAAGCAGGTCTTCGGGTGGGTCGGTTGGGTCGAAATATTCGATCTCGGCGGGAACGCCTTTTTCGTGAACAACGAGGCGGGCGCAATGGCTCATGATGCAATTCGGCGAGCTAAAAAGAGTCATTGCGGATTTTCGGCTGCTAATGTTTGCCACGAAGTGAACCTCATTAATTGAACACGATTCTAACCGCCGGAATTGTAGCATGGTTGCCTGGCGAATTGTGGCGGTCCCTGGGCGCCGCAGGGGCGTCGAGGCCAGGAAATTTCCGGCTTCGGCGGCGGCGGAACAGCGCGCTAGCCCAGCTTGACGATGATGTCTTCGAGAATGTTGGCGGTGGCGTGGACCCGGTCGGCGGCGTTGGACAGATGGCGGTAAAGTTCGCGGCGCTTGAACATGTCAAGATAGTCCTGGCCCTGAAACAGCTCGGCAATGGCTTTGCGATACATCTTTTCAACCCGCCGCTCGGAATGGCGGGCCGTGAACGCGTGCGTTTCGGCGTCGCGCGGTCGTTTGCCCAATACCGCGAAACCTTGTTCCAGGGCTTTGATGCCGATCTGCAGTTCCGCGACCATGGCCTTCGAATAGTCGTCGGGACTCAATTGCAGCGCTTCCATTTCGTTATAAGTGCTCTTGCAATAGGTCACGATGTTGTCGAGCGCGGCGATCGCTCGATAAATGTCTTCGCGGTCTATCGGCGTGGCGAACGAGCTGTTCAATTCGTGCAGGTTGCGCATCCGGATTCGGTCGGCTTCGTGCTCGTCCTTTTTCAACATTTCATCGGCTTGCGGGGTTTCCTCGTTCATGTAGCGGACCAAATTGTCCACGGTGACGCAAACCTGTTGGCATTGCTGGTGCAATAGCAGGTAGAAGTCGGCGGTCTTCGGAAAAATGCGTTGAAACAGACGGGCGGCTAAGCGGTTTCGCGAGTCGGACATGTCGATATAGGGGTCAGAGTTGGGCGAGCCGGCAGATCAGCGCAGCCAGTAAAGCCGCGCCGGGAATCGTAATGAACCAAGCCAGCACGATTTCGCCGGCCTTGCCCCAGCGGACCTGTCTGGGCCGGTCGGAGGCGCCGATGCCGGCGATGGCCGAAGCGACCACGTGGGTGGTTGAAACCGGGGCGCCGAGCAACGAGCAGCCGGCAATCACCGAGCAGGCGGTCAGTTGCGAATTCAACGCGTGTATCGGCCGAATCTTGTAAATCGCAAAACCCAGGGTGCGAACGATGCGCCAGCCGCCGGTCAGGGCGCCGGCCGTCATCGCGCTAGCGCACGCCGCCATCACCCACACAGGTACCTGAAACGTCGCGATTTGTCCACCGAGTAGCAGCAACAGCGTCAGTACACCCATGCTTTTTTGCGCATCATTGGCGCCGTGGCAGAAGGCCAGGCTGGCGGCGGTCAGCCATTGGGCTTGACACAGGCGGCGGTTGACGGATGGATGAGCGGCGCGTAGCAGGAGCATCGTGCCGCGCTGCAGCGCGAACCCGACCGCGAAGCCCAAAACAGGCGATAAAAACAGCGCCAGTAAAATTTTGGCGAAGCCTTGGATATGGCCGTGGAGGAGGGCGGCGATTCCCCAGTCCATCGGAATCGGCTCAGGCGCGGCCAGCGCCGCGCCGATCAAACCGCCGACCAGGGCGTGCGAGGAAGACGACGGCAGTCCGCGCCACCAGGTGAAAAAATTCCACGCCACCGCTGCCGCCAGTCCGGACAGAACGGTGGTCAGACCGACCGGGCGCGGTAGCAGGGACAGGTCCAGCAGCGAACCGACGGTGTCGGCGACGGCGGTGCCGCCCAGCAATGGGCCGAGGAATTCGAAGACGGCGACCAATAACATGGCCTGAACCGGTGTCATCGCCCGGGAGGCGATGACACCGGAAAGGATGTTGGAGGCGTCGTGGAAGCCGTTGGTGTAATCGAACGCCAGAACGACGCCGATCGCCAGTGCGACAACGGGTAAGTAGGCCTCCAAGTAGCGAGCGGCTTAGTTGAGGACGTTATGGCCGCGCTGTCTCAGGCAGCTGCGGTAAGCGTTTTTGTAGCGGTCGTCGGACTGAACGCCCTGCATCGCGCCGCCGCCGATGCCGCCGGCCGCCGCACCGATCGCCGCGCCGGTGCCGGGGTTGCCGGTGACCGCGCCGATCGCAGCGCCGCCGGCCGCGCCGAGTAAACCGCCCACGGCGACCCCGGTTGCGGTATCCTTGACGCTTGGAGAAGCCTGC
This sequence comes from Methylomonas sp. BG-2, assembly GCF_057766305.1. Taxonomy (NCBI): domain Bacteria; kingdom Pseudomonadati; phylum Pseudomonadota; class Gammaproteobacteria; order Methylococcales; family Methylococcaceae; genus Methylomonas; species Methylomonas sp. BG-2. The sequence goes on from NZ_JBYMAP010000059.1 coordinate 14,078, forward strand.
GATGCCAGTTGTTGGCATTCCTGCATGTCCTGATTCAATCGGAAGGCGTTGGGGTCGTTATAGGTGTCCACGGTCGGCGTCCAGCCGGTCGCGGTGGCGCAAGCCGTCATTACGAAGGCGGAAGCCGCGATTGCGGCAAACGATAAGTTTTTCATGATTTGACTCCCTGAGTCGCTGGTGGTGACAGACCAAAAAGAGCGTAGCCGATTTTGGATGGTTTGGGAATCGGACACGGCAAATTGACAGTGGTTCGTTTCATCACGTATGATTCGCAGCCTTTTTTATCCGTTTTATCCCGAGGCAATAGACATGAAAAGAACTTACCAACCCAGCAAAATCAAACGCGTCAGAACTCACGGTTTCCGCGCCAGAATGGCCACCGTCGGCGGCCGTAAAGTCCTGAATGCGCGCAGAGCGAAAGGCCGCGCATCGCTGACGGTTTAATTGTCGGCCCAAGAACTCGGTTTTCCCGCTCGGTATCGGTTAAGGACGCCTGCCGAGTATAAAAATGTATTTAGCAATCCCGTAAAGTCGACCGATAAATATTTTACGGTATTGGCGACTTCCAACGGCCTAACGCACGCGCGTCTGGGTCTGGCGATCGCAAAAAAAACAATAAAAACAGCAGTCGCGCGGAACCGCATCAAAAGGGCTGTCAGGGAAAGCTTTAGATTGCAGCGTCAACATATCGTCAGCATAGATATCGTTGTTTTGGCTCGGGGGGATGCAGCAAATGCAACCTCGCCGGTATTGAGGAAGTCCTTGGAAAGGCATTGGCTTAAATTGGTAAATCGATGCGATTCCTGCTCATAACCCTGATCAAGGTTTACAAGTACTTCATAAGCCCGTTACTGGGGCCCAGATGCCGTTTTTATCCCACCTGTTCAAGTTATGGCTTGGAGGCGATCCAGCGTCACGGCGCCACCAAAGGCTCATATCTCACGCTTAGACGATTATTGAAATGCCACCCGTTTCATCCGGGTGGCATCGATCCTGTCCCAGAAAAATTTGAGTAATAACAATGGATAACATTAGATTTGTACTTGTCATGGCGATGTTGATGATCTCCTACATGCTGTGGGAGGCGTGGCAGATCGATTATGGCCCCAAGCCGCGGGCGATCGTTTCCGACAAGCCCATTGTTGCCGGCGACGCCGGGCTGAGCAATGTTCAGCAATCCCCGGACGCGACTCAAGCGCAGGCCGGCCAGCCAACCGCTCAAGCCGTAGCCGCCGACCGGATCGTCAAGGTCAAAACCGATGTCTACGAGCTGGAAATCGACGTCGAGGGCGGCACGCTGCGGAATCTGGATTTGCTGCATTACCCGCATGAGAAAACCAATACCGTCGTCCAAAAAGCCTGGGCGTTGATCGGCTTGCCCGCGCCCGAGAAAAATCTGGCCCCGATTCGCTTGTTCGACGGCAACCCCGAGAACCTGTTCTTGGCGCAAACCGGTCTGGTCGCCAACCAAAACGCCGCCAGCGCGCCCGACCACCATGCGATATTCAGCACCGAGCGCACCGACTACGCCTTGGCCGACGGCCAGGACCAATTGATCGTGCCGCTGACCTGGACCAACGAGCAAGGCCTGCGCGTCGTTAAAACCTTTACCTTTAGCCGCGGCAGTTACGCGGTCGATGTCGAACAAAAAATCGTCAATCAGTCCGCGAGCGCATGGTCCGGTCGCCAATACGAGCAATTGTTGCGGGTCGAGCACAGCGATAAAAGCAACAACAACTTCATTCGAACCTACTCGGGCGGCGTGATCTACACCGACAAGGAAAAGTTCAAGAAGGTCAAATACGAAGAAATGACCGAAGACAATCTGGCCGTGTCCGCGACCGGCGGTTGGAGCGGATTCATTCAACATTACTTCGCGGCGGCCTGGATTCCGGCGGCGGACCAGGAAAACCACTACTACACCAAGGCGCTGAACGACGCCCGGTACGTGATTGGCTCCTACTCGTCCGATCTGAATGTGCAACCCAACAGCGAAGGCTCGTTCAAGACCAAGCTGTTCGTCGGTCCCAAGATTCAGCCGGTGATGGAAGCCTTGGCACCCGGCCTGGAGTTGACCGTCGATTACAGCTGGTTGACCATCATCGCCAAGCCGATTTATTGGCTGCTCAATGAAATTCATGGCTTTGTCGGCAACTGGGGTTTGGCGATCATGGGCGTCACGCTGTTCATCAAACTGCTGTTCTTTAAACTGTCGAAAGCCAGCTATCAGTCGATGGCGAAAATGCGCAAGATTCAGCCGCGTCTGAAGGATTTGCAAGAGCGTTACGCCGACGACCGGCAGCGCTTCAACACCGAAATGATGGCGATGTATAAGAAGGAAAAAGTCAACCCGCTCGGCGGCTGCTTGCCGATCATGGTACAGATTCCGGTGTTCATTTCGCTGTACTGGGTGCTGATCGAGACCGTCGAATTGCGCCAAGCCGACTTCGCGCTGTGGATACAGGACTTGTCAGCGCAAGACCCGTTTTACCTGCTGCCCATCGTCTACGGTATCACGATGAAGATTCAGCAAAGCCTGAATCCGGCGCCGATCGATCCGCTGCAGGCCCAGGTGATGAAGATGTTCCCGATCGTGTTCACCGTGTTCTTCCTGTTCTTCCCGTCCGGCTTGGTGCTTTACTGGATTTGCAACAACAGTTTGTCGATCCTGCAACAGTGGTACATCACCAAGCACGTGCTTGAAGAAGACGCGCACGCTCATTGAGTCCGATGCGGGACGGCGACACCATAGCCGCCATCGCCACGCCGCCCGGTAACGGCGGCGTCGGCGTCATCCGCATCTCGGGTCCGGCGGCCGCCTTGGTCGCCACCGATCTGACCCGCAAACCCCCGCCAGCACCCCGTTACGCCCGTTACGCGCATTTCATCGCCGCCGACAATAGCGTCATCGACAGCGGCTTGCTATTGTATTTTCCGGGGCCAAAATCCTTTACCGGCGAAGATGTGGTCGAATTGCACGGCCACGGCGGCAGCGTGGTGCTGGACATGCTGCTGCGCCGCGTTCTGGCGCTCGGTGTCCGCTTGGCTCAACCCGGCGAATTCAGCCGGCGCGCCTTCCTGAACAACAAAATCGATCTGGCTCAGGCCGAAGCCATCGCCGATTTAATCACCAGCGGCACCGAGCAAGCCGCCAGAGCCGCCCAGCAATCGATGCAGGGCGAATTCTCCCGCCAAGTCAACGAACTGATCGACGAACTGATCGAGCTACGGGTTTACATCGAAGCCGCGATCGACTTTGTCGACGAAGAAATCGACTTCCTCGGCGACGGCGTGGTTGCCCAACGCATCGCCACATTACAAGACAAACTCGCCGCGATTGCGCGCAGCGCCCGGCAAGGCCGCTTGTTGCACGACGGTATGACCGTGGTGCTGGCCGGCAAACCCAACGCCGGCAAGTCCAGCTTGCTGAATGCCCTGGCCGGCCATGAAGCCGCGATTGTTACCGACATCGCCGGCACTACCCGCGACGTGCTGCGCGAGCGCATCCAGATCGACGGCATGCCGCTGCACGTCATCGATACCGCCGGCCTGCGCGACAGCGACAATCCGGTCGAACAGGAAGGCATGCGCCGCGCCCGCGCCGAAATCGCCAAGGCCGACCGGGTGTTATTGCTGATCGACAGCACCGACACCGACGGCGAGCCGGAACTGAGCGAGCTGCCGGCCCACGCCAGCGTGACCCGGCTTTACAACAAACAGGATTTGGTCGGCGGCGAACCGGGCATTGTCGAGACCGCCGCCGGTTGCGAAATCCGGCTGTCGATCAAAACCGGCAACGGATTGGACTTGCTGAAGGCGCATTTAAAACACAGCATGGGCTTTGTCGAAGGCGGCGACGGCGCGTTCGCCGCCCGCACCCGCCATCTGCGGGCCTTGCAACTCGCCGAGCAAGCCATCGCCAACGCCGCCGCGCAACTCCAGGCCGCCGCCCACGAACTGGTCGCAGAGGAACTGCGCCAAGCTCAAACCAGCCTGTCCGAGATTACCGGCGAATTCACCTCCGACGACTTGTTGGGCGAAATCTTTTCGAGTTTTTGCATCGGTAAATAACCAGGCTCCGTGTCATTCGGGGGGGCGGCGTTAAATTCTGCGTTTAGGGTTTTCAAATGGCAATGATCTGTCGATCCGGCTGGGAACCTTTCGGAAATAAATAAGGACTCGATACGATGAACCACTCCTCTCTTTCCGCCTTTATCTGGGCGGTCGCCGATTTACTGCGCGGCGACTACAAGCAATCCGATTACGGTAAGGTCATATTGCCGTTTACCGTGCTACGCCGATTGGACTGCGTGTTGGAAGCCACGAAACAGGCGGTATTGGCGGAATTTGCCGACAAACAAAGTCTCGGCATCAACCTCGGACCCTTCTTGCTGCGCAAAGCCGGCCAAGGTTTTTACAACACCTCGCCGCTGGATATGAAAAAACTGATGGGCGATCAGGACCATATCAAGGAAAACCTGATTGCCTATATCCAAGGTTTTTCGGTTGAGGTCAGAGACATTTTCGAGCGCTTCGATTTTTACAGCCAAGTGGATCGCCTCGCTAAATCCGGACTGCTGTATCAGGTAACGGAGCGCTTCGCCAATGTGGATTTGCATCCCGAAACCGTCAGCAACAGCCAAATGGGTTTGGTGTTCGAGGAACTGATCCGCAAGTTTGCCGAGATTTCCAACGAAACCGCCGGCGAGCATTTCACGCCGCGCGAAGTCATCAAACTGATGGTCAATTTGTTGTTCATCGAAGACGACGACGTGCTGGCCAAACCCGGCGTGGTGCGCACCATTTACGACCCGACCGCCGGCACCGGCGGCATGTTGTCGGTGGCCGGCGAATATCTGGAAGAGCATAATCCGGAAGCGCGTTTGACCATGTTCGGCCAGGAACTCAATCCGGAATCCTACGCCATCTGCAAAGCCGATATGCTGATTAAGGGTCAGGATGTCGCCAATATCGTGTTCGGCAATACCTTTTCCGACGACGGCCACATCCTGAAGAAGTTTGACTATATGCTGTCCAATCCGCCGTTTGGGGTGGAATGGAAAAAGGTCGAAAAGGAAATCCGCAACGAACACGAGAAGCAAGGCTACAACGGCCGCTTCGGCCCTGGCCTGCCGCGCGTGTCGGACGGCTCGTTGCTATTCCTGCTGCATTTGATCAGCAAGATGCGCCCGGCCAAGGACGGCGGCAGTCGCTTTGGTATTGTTTTGAATGGCTCGCCCTTGTTCACCGGCGGCGCTGGTTCCGGCGAGAGCGAAATCCGCCGCTATGTGCTGGAAAACGATTTGGTCGAAGCCATCATCGGCTTGCCGACCGATATGTTCTACAACACCGGTATTTCCACCTATGTCTGGATACTCTCCAACCGCAAACCGGAACACCGCCAAGGCAAGCTGCAACTGATTGATGCCAGTGGCTTCTGGCAAAAAATGCGCAAATGCCTTGGCTCCAAGTGCAAGGAACTCTCTGACAACCATATCGCCGAAATCACCCGCTTGTTTGGGCAGTTCATCGAATCGTATGACGGCAAGAAGCCCATTTCCCTTATCTTCAAGAACAGCGATTTTGGTTATCGCACCATCACGGTCGAACGCCCGCTCAAAGACGAAAATGGCAACATCCTGCTCGGTGAAAAGGGCAAGCTGAAAGGCAAGCTACAACCCGATTCCAGCCTGCGCGATACCGAAAACGTGCCGCTGTCGGAAGATGTGGAAAGCTATTTCAAGCGCGAGGTGCTGCCGCATGCCCCCGATGCCTGGATAGACCACGATAAAACCAAGGTCGGCTACGAAATCCCCTTCAACCGGCATTTCTATGTGTTCGAGCCGCCGCGCGACTTGGCCGCGATTGATGCGGACCTCAAACAATGCACCGACCGCATTTTGACCATGATTGCAGGGCTGTCGGCATGAATAGCCATCGTCACTCAATGGTAAAATGAAACCAGCACAAATTGTGCAGCGACTGCTTGCACAAACTCACCTGATCGTGATTAATATTTTTGACGATCAAAAATCTCTATTAGAGGTGATCATCCATGCAGGCCATAGAATTTGAAGCCACCACCTTTCAACACACGATTCGCGTTCCAGATTCCGTTCCGGACGGGGTGTCTGTGCGGGTTTTATTGTTAGTTGATGAGAACAACCCCGATCATCAGAAGGATAGCGGCGCGTATTTTAAGAGCTTGCTACAAGAAATGCCCGATGTTGGCAACGACCAGGATTTCGCGCGCCATTCCGGCGTTGTTGCATCCGAAGCGGAAAGCAGACGCCAAGCGGCATTAGCACATATTGCCGCCGTGCGGGCCAATTGGCAAGGCAAGCCGATTGCTGACCGCAACGCGCTCTAC
>NZ_JBYMAP010000060.1:0-20351 GCF_057766305.1 Methylomonas sp. BG-2
CGGGACGGCAATCGTGAACCGGAAACGTGATCGGGGCATGTTGGCGATCGGCTGCTTCAGTCTTGCCTGCGCCGGCCAGGCCTGGTCGGCAGCGCCGCCGACCTGGGAGCCGCTACCGACCACGGTCGGCGGCGATCCGAGCCGTATTGCGTTGGGGCAGCGTTTGTTTCACGAACCCAAGCTGTCCGAGCAAGCTAACCGCTCCTGCGCCAGTTGCCATCCGCTCGAACGGGGCGGCATGGACGGCAAGGCCCGCGCCGCATCGACGGATGGCGAGGCGGTGTTGCGCAATACGCCCAGTTTGTTCAACGTCGGCTTCAATTACTTTTTCAATTGGGACGGCGTCGTGACGACGCTGGAAGCGCATACCGAGAAAGTGATGTTGAACCCGAACGTCATGAACGCCAAATGGCCACAGGTGATCGCGCGCTTGGCCGGCGATGCCGATTATGTCGCGGCTTTTGCCAGGGCTTATCCGGATGGCTTGACGCCGGCCAACGTCGTCGATGCCGTGGCCAGTTTCGAGCGCAGTCTGGTGACGCCGAACGCCCGTTTCGATCGCTTTTTGCGCGGCGAGAGCACGGCGTTGAACGCCGACGAGCAACAGGGTTATCGTTTGTTTAACGATCTGGGGTGCGTGGCCTGTCATCAAGGCATCAATCTGGGCGGGAATTTGTTTCAAAAATTCGGCGTGTTCGGCTCGCCGCCCAGCGAGGCCGATCTTATCGACGCCGGCCGCTATCTGGTCACCGGCAATCCCCGAGACCGCGGCGTGTTTCGAGTGCCCAGTCTGCGCAACGTTGCCGCCACGGCACCGTATTTCCACGATGGCCGCGCCGCCGACCTGGAGACTGCGGTCAGTACCATGGCCAAATACCAGCTCGGCAAGCCTTTGGCCGAGCGACAGCGCGATTTGCTGGTCAAGTTTTTACGGAGCTTGACCGGCGAATATCGCGGGCAAGCCGTGCTGGCCGAGCCGCCGGCCAAGCCATGATCGGCTTTTCCGGAAAACCCAGGCTAATCGTCGCCGTGTTGGTCGGAGCGATTACCTATCTTTGGATACAGAGCGCCAACCCGGAACTGGAACGGCGGGATCGGTTGCAGGCGATGCTTAGGCTCATCGAATTGCGCGATGCCGAATTGATGCGCGACATATTGCTGGCCAGGGCCGGGCAGTTGGCCAATTACGACACATTGACCCGCACCGGCCAGGCCTTGCTGAGCTTGTCGCAAACTCTGCGCGACGAGCTGGCGGCCTCCGCAAGTCCGGCGATGGCGCGGATGAGCGATTTGGCGGGCGGTTTGTCCGCCACGATACAGGATCGGTTGACGCGGATCGAGTATCTGAAATCGGACAATGCCTTGTTGCGCAATTCGGTGATGTCCTTCAACGAGATCGGCCGAGATCTGCAGCTGAGCGCCAAGCCGGCTGATAGCGCCGGATTGGCCGCGTTATGGCGGCTGACGGCCGGCTTTTTGGAAAATGCCGGGCCGGAGGCGGCGCGGGAGCTCGAGCGGGAGTTGGAGCGCTTATCGCGGCTGAAGTCCGGGCTCGACGATTATCAGGTGTTGATCGCCCACGGCCGACTGATTGTCGAAGTTTTGCCCGAGGTCGACGCCGCATTGCAATACCTGATCGGCCAACCCGTGTCGAGCCGGATCGACGCGTTGCAACAAGCCTTGCGCCTTTACGGCGACAACGCCGAACGCCGGGCCGAACGCTTCCGCTTGGCGCTGTATCTGGTGGCGGTATTACTGGCGGCCTATCTGTTGTATCAATTTGCGTTGTTAAGGTCGCATACCCTGGCGTTGCGGCGGGCTCACGCCAATCTGAAGCAGGAAATCGGCGAACGCTTGCAGGCGGAGTCCTGGTTGCGGGAAAGCGAAGCCCGCTTGCGGGCCATCACCGATTCGGCGCATGAAGCGATCGTTTCCGTGGATGTCGGCGGCAATCTGATTTCCTGGAACCGGGGCGCGGCGCTGATGTTCGGGATGGCCGCCGAAGAGGCTCTCGGTACCTCGATCCAAGGTTTTTGGAATGGCGCGCTGACGGCGATACAGGCGCAATTACAGGCGGACGCCGCCCCATCCGACCGCCCGGCCGGGCCGGTCCGCGAAGCGCTGGGTTCGCGGCGGGACGGCACCGAGTTTCCGATCGAAGTCTCGCTGTCCGCTTGGAACCGAGGCGAGGAACGCTACCTGACCGCGATTATTCGCGATATCGGCGCGCGCAAGCAATTGGAGGCGGTGGCCAGACAGCAGGAACTGCAGTTGATACAAGCCAATAAAATGACCGCGTTGGGGACCTTGGTGTCCGGTGTCGCGCACGAAATCAACAATCCCAACCAGCTGATTTTGTTGAACGCCGGTTTATTGGCCGATATTTGGAGCGATGCTTTGGAGGTTTTGGACGATCGCTACCGGGCCGGCGGCGAGTTCCGGCTGGCCGGTTTAACGTATACCGAGTTGCGCGGCAGCGCCGGCGTATTGATAGACGACATCGCGGACGGCGCCAAGCGCATCGAGCGCATCGTCGCCGACTTGAAGCATTATGCCCGTCCGCAAACCGAACAGGCCGGAGCGGCATTTTCGCTGAACGAGGCGGTCGAACGCGCGGTTCGTTTGGTCAAGCACTTGATCGTTCGCAAAACTCGCCAGTTCGAGCTTCGCTTGGAGCCGGCGCTACCGGCCTTGCACGGCGACTCGCGGCAAGTGGAACAAGTTATCGTTAACCTACTGATCAACGGCCTGGACGCCCTCACCGACACCGGCCAAACGCTGAGCGTGGCCACTCGGCGGCTGGACGACGGGCGCGAGGTCTGCGTGGAGGTCAGGGATCAGGGTCGTGGAATTCCCGCCGAGCATATTCAGCGGTTATGCGACCCGTTTTTTACCACCAAGCAAGCCAGCGGCGGTACCGGTTTGGGGCTGGCGATCAGCGCGTCGCTGATGCGGGCCCACGGAGGCCGCTTGAGTTTTTCATCAGAGCCGGGGCGGGGCACCCTGGCTCAAGCGATTTTTCCGGTCAACTTCAAACCATTGCCGGCGGCCGAACATGCGGACTAAGGACTTAAAGCCGTTACCGATTTTACTGGTCGATGACGAATCCCAAATCCTGCACAGCGCCAGTCTGGCGTTGCGCGGCGCCGGCTACGCCGAGGTTTTGACGCTGGACGACAGCCGGGCGGTGATGCCCTTGCTGGCCGAACGGCGGATTGGGGTTGTCGTACTGGATTTAACGATGCCGCACGTCTCCGGATTGGCCTTGCTGGAGTCGATTGCCGCCGACTATCCGGACATCGCGGTCATTGTGATGACCGCGACCAACGATTTGCCGACCGCGGTGGAATGCATGCGTAACGGCGCCAGCGACTATTTGGTGAAACCGGTCGAGCGGAATTGTTTGGTAGCGGCGGTGCGCCGAGCCGTCGAAGCGCGGCTGCTGCGTGCCGAATTGCTGTCGTTGAAGGACTGCCTGCTGTCCAACCAGCCGCACCAGCCGGGGCGCTTCGAGGAAATCGTCACCCAAAGTCCGGCGATGTTTGCGATTTTTCGTTACATCGAAGCGGTCGCCGCATCGCCGCAACCGGTGCTGATCAGCGGCGAAACCGGCACCGGCAAGGAATTGATCGCCCGCGCCCTGCATCGTCAGTCCGGCCGGCCCGGCGAATTGGTGGCGGTGAATGTCGCCGGCTTGGACGACAACTTGTTTGCCGATACCTTGTTCGGTCACGCCAAGGGTTCGTTTACCGGCGCGGATCGCGCGCGGGACGGTCTGATCGCCAGTACCGGCGACGGCACGCTGTTTTTGGATGAAATCGGCGACTTGAGCATGGCCTCGCAAGTCAAATTGTTACGCTTGCTGCAGGATGGCTCTTACTATCCGATTGGTGCAGACCGGCCGCGCCAGAGTCGGGCGCGCATCGTGGTTGCCACTCATTGCGACGTCAAGCGTCAAGCCGAGCTGGGCGGATTTCGGAAGGATTTGTACTTTCGGCTGCGCACCCATCATATTCAATTGCCGCCGCTCCGCGAACGCCGCGAGGACTTGCCGCAACTGGCGCTGCATTTTGTCGAAAAAGCGGCGGCCAGCCTGGGTAGGCCGGTGCCGAACGTGCCGCCGGCACTGTTTCAGTGGTTGGACAATTACCCCTTTCCGGGCAATATCCGCGAGTTGGAAGGCTTGGTGTTCGATGCGGTCGCTCGCGGCCAGGGTTCGGTGCTGTCCTTGCAAAGCATAAAGCAGGCGATTGCCGGCGAAGCCTTCGGCGATCGGGAACCCGAGACGACCAGGGGTTCCTCCGCGCCGGCCGCCGAATTTCCGGAGCGCTTGCCGACGTTGAAGGAAGCCGAGGAAGCCTTGATCGGCGAGGCCTTGCGCCGTGCGCAGGGGAATCAGGGCGTGGCCGCCGGCTTGCTGGGCATCAGCCGGCAAGCCTTGAATAAGCGTTTGCTTCGGCGCGACGCCGAGTCTAGCTGACGGGCCGGTTTGGGTTGGCGAAGGCGAGGGTCGGCGGCGGCCGGGACAAAAAAAGGGAGGCCTAGGCCTCCCTCGTTTCATTCGGCCGGAAGGCGCGAATTAACGGTCGGTGCGTTTGTAAACGACGCGGCGGTTGTAGGCGCGGCCTTCGTCGGTTTCGTTGGTATCGACCGGTTGCGATTCGCCGAAGCCTTCCGCCGTCAGACGTTTACCGTCGACGCCTTGCTTGATCAGTTCGTTTCTGACCGCATTGGCGCGGCGTTGCGACAGTTTTTCGTTATAGGCGTCGCTGCCGTAGCTGTCGGTATGGCCTTGAATTTCCACGGTCAGACCGGGATTCAGTTTCATCACTTCGACCGCGTTTTGGATCAGCGGATGGTATTTGGATTTGATGTCGGACTTGTCGAAGTCGAACAATACGCCGCGGAACGCCCAGCAACCGTCTTTATCGACGATCGCGCCTTTCGGGGTGTCGGGGCATTTGTCGGCACAGTTGTTGACGCCGTCCTTATCGTCGTCCTGTTTCGAGCAGTCGGCGACGGCGGGCGGATTGCCGGCTTTCAGAAATACGTTTTTAACGAACTCGCTCATGCCTTTCGGCGAGCTGATCGCGTCGGCCGTGGTCGAAAAGCCGCAGCCTGAAGCGTCGGCAATTTGTTGCAGCACGGCTTGGCCGGCGGCGTCTTCGTCGTTGCCGACCCACACCGTGTAGATGCACAAGCGGTCGCCGTATTGGGCTTTCAGCGCTTCGGCGGCCGGCGCGGGCGAGGATTCCTCGATACCGTCGCTCAGTACGATCAGCGCCAGATTGCCGGTGCCGGCGGCCAGATCTTGGTGGGTCGCTTCCAACGCGGTCGCCAATGGGGTGCCGCCGCTGGAACAGGTCAACGAACTTAGCGAGCTTTCGAAACCGGCGGGCGTATAGCCTTGCATGGCCTGGTTCAGCTTGGTGGCGCTCCAATCCAGGCAGGGGCCGAAACCGAAGCTACGTAAGCCGGAAGTCAGTGGAATGCTGGGGATGGACTTGTTGAATTTGTTGAGCAGGTTTTTCTCGACATCCAATTTCGTGCCGCTATATTCGGTCGAATTGACGAAGGTACGGCTCATCGACGACGACGAATCGTTGACGACCAGGAAGCTATTGGTTTTTTGAACCAATTTTCCGGATTTGACCAAGGCATTCAGGTCTTCGGGTTGGAATGCTTGAAAGTTGTTGCTGGACTGCGTCGCGCAACCGGACAAAATAGCGCCCGCCAAGCCGGCCGTAACGAGTAAGGTTTTTTTCATGGTGGAAGTCTCCTGTTGTTATTCTTGGTAGCGGCAAGGCCTGGATGGGATGCCTTGGAGGCTTTAGTCTAACATCAATCCCTTATTTTTTTGTAGCGCGTTCACCTGGATGCGGGGCCATGAAATAATGTGGGTTTGCGAGTGGCCTCTTGGGGGGAATGATGGGCAGATTGATTGGGTTATGTTTGATGTTGCTGCAACTGTCGCCAGCTTGGGCGGACAGCGTGCAACAAGCCGCCGAACAAGGTAGTCCGCAAGCGCAAGCCAAGCTGGCTGCTTTGTATTTGTTGGGCCGGGACGGTTACGAGAAGAACGAGAAACTGGCCGCCGAATGGATGGAGAAGGCGGCCAAGCAGGGCATCGTCGATGCCCAAGTCGTGATGGGCGCGCTTTATGATCGTGGTCTGGGCGTCGCTGGCGATACCGATAAGGCGACCCAGTGGTACGAGAAAGCCGCCGCGCAGGGCCACGCGACTTCGCTGGCGATCCTGGGGCGTAACGACGCGGCCAAGGGCAGCGTCCAATTCAATTACCAAGCGATGCGCCTGAATGCGGCGCGATCGATACCGACCGAATACGCTAAGAAATTTTTAACCAATAAATAAGTAACGATGAGCATAAGAACCCGATTTGCCCCGAGCCCGACCGGATACTTGCACGTGGGCGGTGCCCGGACCGCGCTGTTTTCCTGGTTATACGCCCGCAAGCACGGCGGCAAGTTTATCCTGCGGATCGAGGACACCGATCTGGAGCGCTCCAGCCAGGAATCGGTCAACGCGATTCTGGAAGGCATGACTTGGCTGGGGCTGGAGTACGACGAAGGCCCGTTTTACCAAACCCACCGTTTCGATCGTTACAAGGAAGTCATTCAGCAATTGCTGGACCAGGGCGACGCCTATTATTGCTATTGCAGCCGCGAGGAACTGGATGCTTTGCGCGAACAACAAATGGCCGACAAGGAAAAACCGCGCTATAACGGCAAATGCCGGGACAGCGCCGATCAGCCGGAACGCGAAAGAGTGGTGCGGTTCCGCAATCCGGATCATGGCGAGGTGGTCATCGAGGATTTGGTCAAGGGCCGGATTGTGGTTGCCAACAAGGAATTGGACGATTTGATTATCGCCCGTTCCGACGGCACGCCCACCTACAATCTGACCGTGGTCGTCGACGACATGGACATGGGTGTGACCCATGTGATTCGCGGCGACGACCACGTCAACAATACACCTCGGCAGATCAATATCTTGAAGGCGCTCGGCGCAACCTTGCCGGTCTACGCGCACGTGCCGATGATTTTGGGTTCCGATGGCGCGCGCTTGTCGAAACGCCACGGCGCGGTCAGCGTGATGCAATACCGCAACGACGGTTATCTGCCGGAAGCCTTGTTGAATTATCTGGTGCGGCTGGGTTGGTCGCACGGCGATCAGGAGTTGTTTTCGATCGACGAGATGATTGCCTTGTTCGAGCTGGAGAAGGTCAATGTCTCGGCGTCGACCTTCAACACCGAGAAGTTGGTTTGGTTGAACCATCAATACATCATGAGCAGCGACCCGGCCCATGTCGCCCGCCATCTGGCTTGGCACATGGGCGAGCGGGGTATCGACCCGGTGACCGGCCCGGCCTTGATCGATGTCGTCAAGTTGCAACGTGAGCGTTGTAAAACCTTGGTACAGATGGCCGACGAGAGTATGTATTTCTATCGGGACTTCGAGGCTTACGACGACAAAGCGGTCAAAAAGAATTTCAAGGCCGGCGTCGAGGATGTGTTGCAAGCAGTGTGGTCGGGTTTCGACGCGTTGGCGGATTGGTCGGCCGAACCCTTGCATCAAGTGGTGCTGGATACCGCCGAAAAGCTGCAAATGAATCTGGGCAAGGTCGCTCAGCCTTTGCGCGTCGCGGTTTGCGGCGGCGCGGTATCGCCGGCCATCGACGCGACGCTGGCCTTGCTGGGTCGCGAAAAAACCTTGGATCGGATAGCGCGCGCGATCAAATTTATCGAAGATCACGAAAATTGATAGACAGCGATTTTTAAGTCTGTATAATAGTCGGAATCAGCTACGGGGCCATAGCTCAGCTGGGAGAGCGCTTGCATGGCATGCAAGAGGTCAGGAGTTCGATCCTCCTTGGCTCCACCAGTAGTTGATTTCGTCTTAGTCCCCATCGTCTAGTGGCCTAGGACACCGCCCTTTCACGGCGGTAACCGGGGTTCGAACCCCCGTGGGGACGCCAACACACTCTTGATGTGTTGTTCGAAAAGAAAATCTAAAATCCGCAGTAAAAATGTTCTTGGTCCCCATCGTCTAGTGGCCTAGGACACCGCCCTTTCACGGCGGTAACCGGGGTTCGAACCCCCGTGGGGACGCCAATTCCGTAGAATCCCGCTAGTATCCACAGTAACTGATTCACCCAAGCTTGGGTTTGTCGGTCGGTCTTTCCTGACGCCCATCGTAGGACGTTCCTCTTTTTCGAAATATTTTGGCAACCGACAGACATTCGCGGCCTACGGCTTGCGCCGGAGTACCCGTCAGGTTTTGAGCCGGTTATTCCAAGCTGGCTGAAATGGGTACGCTATGGTTTTGGAGCTTCCAATTTGGATAGGCCCAATTGCGGCACCGCCCATTCGGAACCGGCCGTGGACAGATGGCCGCCGTCTTTATAAATGGACCTACCGTCAGGCAACAGCGTCCGACAATATCCTTCCTTGCAAAAAATATCGTCGAAGCGCAGCAGGGTACTCCGGCTGCGTTGTTGGATTTCGGTCAAACTGTCGATAATGCCGCGTTGATAGATTTGGTGTTCCTCGACGTCGAAATTGCAGTCGCCGCGGCCGAGGATCAGCAAGCCGTTGTGCCGGTGTTGCCAACATTCGCCGATGTCGAATCCGGGTTTGGGAGGCGGGGCGATTAATACCGGAATTTTCCCGCTAGAGGTCAGTCTGGCGAGCGTGGTCAGCATTTGCGCTACCGCGAGCGCGCGATTGCCGATGATTTTTTTGTCTTGATAAAATTGCGTCAGTTCGCCTTCGTCGAAATAGCCGGAGTAGGGTGAGCTCATGATCACGTAACGGATCGACGGACTGGACTCAATAAAGCGGATGGCTTTTTCGTTGAATGCCAGGCAGCGTTTGGCCCAGGTTTCATCGTAATTCTTGTCCAACGAAGCCACGCCCAGGATGGGCGCGCATGCCGCCATCGTTATCTGAATCATTGATTCGGCTATCGGTTTTTCCTTTTTCAAGCCGGGTATCAGATGCATCGTGTAACTATCGCCCCATAACGCGTAAACCGGTTGCGCGGCGGAACTGCATTGATCGGGATGATCGAACACCAAAGTGCCGGCGGAGCAAGCTTGCTTCAAGCCCCAATTCGGTGTCGGCGGGCTTGGGTCGGCGGCCGGGTGATTCCAGGAACGGAATAACTCGGCCGACAGCGGAGTGAAAACCACCATTAACGATGCGGCGGCCAGCCATTTAAAGGTTTTATTTCGATTGACTTGCCAGCCGTAGCGAAAGCGCTGTTCCACGTATTCGTATTGCAAATAAGCCAGCACCAGCGCGGCGAGCAGCAGCAGGTATTTAACGTATAAGGGCACCGCGCCGAGATAGGCGGTTCTAGCCAACGCAAATAACGGCCAATGCACCAGGTAGAGTGAATACGACCAGTCGCCCAGTTTTTCGACCGAACGCGTGAGCGCGTTTTGCGCTAGCCAGTCGCTATTGCCGGCGATCAGCAGCGCCGTGGCCATCACCACCAGCAGCGCATCGATACGCGGATGAAGGCTATCGATGGGCGCCGCGCATAAATAGCCGATCAGCAGCAAGGCCGGCAACTTGACAAACTTGGTAACATGCACTGCCGGGGTTTTCAACATGCGCCAGGCCAGCAGCGATCCGGCCAGCATTTCCCAGGCGCGGGTGGGGAGCAGGTAGAAGGCGGCGGTTGGCGAGTCGAGCTCGGGCAAGCGCCAATAACTGAAACGAAAACTGACGAAAACCAAGCACAGGCTTAGGCTGAGCAAGGTGGCGACGGCCAGTGCCGCAAAGCGCCAGCGGGGCCGGATCAAATAAAGCATCAGCGGAATGCACAAGTAATATTGCTCTTCGACCGACAGCGACCAAGTATGTAACAGCGGCTTGCTTTCCGCCGCGGTTTCGAAATAGCCGGACTGGAACGGCAGCACGATATTGGCGGTGAAGGTGACGGTACCTATCAGTTGCTTGACGAAATCGTCCCACTGATCCGTGCCAAGCACGATGGCGCCGAGCAGGCTGGTAAAAATCAACGTGCAATAGGCGGCGGGCAACAGCCTTTTGGCGCGTCTGGCGTAAAAACGCGGGAAAGAAAAATGGTTCGCGGCCAAGTCTCGCAAGATAATCGAGGTGATCAAATAGCCGGAAATCACGAAAAATACGTCCACGCCCAGATAGCCGCCGTTGAGCGGGATGACTTCCGAATGGAAAATCAGAACGGCGAGTATCGCGATGCCGCGCAAAAACTGTATGTCGGGACGCACGGACGAGGTTTTCATGGCAGGGAAAGCTCGAGCAATGATTGTCGGAATCTTGGGAATCGCGCTTATTGAGCGGGTTTGACGTTGCCTCCGTGCAAGCCGCATTCCTTCTTGGTCGCTTCTTCCCACCACCAGCGGCCGGCGCGTTCGTGTTGATTGGGCAAAACCGGCCGGGTACAGGGCTCGCAGCCGATGCTGATGTAGCCGTGTTGGTGCAAATCGTTGAACGGCACCTGATAGGCTTCGATGTAATCCCAAACCTGCGCCGATGACCAATTCAGCAGCGGGTTGAATTTAATCAACTGTTTGCCGGGCCCGGAAAAGCCGCTGTCCAATTGCACTTCCGGCAGGTCCCCACGAGTGTCCACGCTTTGATCCTTGCGTTGGCCGGTGATCCAGGCGTCCAGCGCTGCCAATTTGCGTTTCAGGGGTTCAACCTTGCGGATACCGCAGCATTGTTGGTGGCCCTCGTCGTAAAAACTGAACAAGCCTTTTTCCTTGACGAAGGCTTCCAGGCTGACGTAATCGGGGCTGAGAACTTCGATCGCGATGCCGTAATGCTTGCGAACCCGGTCGATAAAACGGTAAGTCTCGGGATGCAGCCGGCCGGTATCCAGCGAAAACACCTGGATGTCTTTTCTGATTTGCAGGGCCAGATCGATCAGCACCACATCCTCTGCGCCGCTGAACGAAATGGCAATGTTGTCGAAATGCGCGAGCGCGGCTTTCAAAATAGTGCGTGGATTCTTGCCTTGCAGTTCGGATTGAGCTGTGGTGAGGTCGAATGCGGTCATCGGTTTAGTTCTGGGCGAAATAACGGGATAAATAATCGTCGAAGTCCAGCGTGTCGGCGGCTTCGATGTCGCTTTGCTTCTGTAGCGAGGCGGCGGCCATCGCCTCGAACTGCTGTTGGGTGGCGTCGTCCAGCGGCTCGGCATTGAAATAATGCTTGTGCAATGCCGAGGTGTTGCTGGCGAAGCAGCCGAACTCCTGGCCGTTTTCGCGCATGCAGGCCAGAATCCGCGCCGACGGCGTCAAGGCCGGATTGTCGACCACCGCCAAT
Organism: Methylomonas sp. BG-2; assembly: GCF_057766305.1. Lineage (NCBI taxonomy): Bacteria > Pseudomonadati > Pseudomonadota > Gammaproteobacteria > Methylococcales > Methylococcaceae > Methylomonas > Methylomonas sp. BG-2. The sequence goes on from NZ_JBYMAP010000060.1 coordinate 11,340, forward strand.
TGCTGTTGCAAGGCCAATTGATACGGTCGATCCAGGCTGCCGCGGTCCAGCACCGCGCAGATCGGTTGCATCGCGTAGAGAATATCGTGGGCCCATCGCTGCAAGGTCAGGGTTTGGCCGTTACGGTTCAGCTCCAGGCCGGGGCGGCGGCCCTGATTGGCTACCAACAACTGGTTGCTGTTGTTGACCTGAAACTCGTCCGGGCCTTGCGGCGGACTGTCTTGGAGCAGACAGTACAGCAAAAATGCTTCGACGAAGCGGGCCGTGCTTTCGTCGATGCCGATCGGATTCAGCAGATTCAAATCCAGCGAGCGCATTTCCACGTACAGCACCCCGCGCCGCTTCAGCGCCAGCGTCGGTTTTTCGCCGGATTTGGCGATTTGCTTGGGCCGCATCGTGCTGTAAAACTCGTTCTCGATTTGCAGGATGTTGGCGTTGAGCTGTTGATACTCGCCGTTTACCTTGACGCCGATTATTTCGTAGTCGGGGTAGGGCGTGCTGATCGCCGCCGTCAGGCTGTCCACGTAACCGTCCAGCGAGTTGTAATCGATCTTCAAGCCCGCCTGATTTTTGCTCTTATAACCGATGTCGCTCATTCGCAGCGAGGTGGCGTAGGGATGAAACAGCGTGTGTTCGTCGAATTCCTTGAATTGCTCCATCAATTGCGGGCGGCTTTTGAAGAAGGTTTTGCAGATGGCCGGCGAGGCGCCGAACAGGTATAAAATCAGCCAACCCTGGCGGTGGAAATTGCGGATCAGCCCGAAGTAGGCCTTGGAAATGAATTCCTCGAGCGTGGCGCCATTGCCGTTATAGTGGTACAGCGCCGGCCACAAGGCTTCCGGAACCGAATAATTGAAATGGATGCCGGCAATCGCCTGCATCGTGCGCCCGTAGCGGTGCCACAAACCCTTGCGGTATACATGCTTCATTTTGCCGATGTTGGAACGGCCGTATTCGGCGATCGGGATACTCAAATCGCCGTCGATGCCGCAGGGCATGCTGGTGGCCAACAACATCTCGTCGCCCAGATGCGGGTAGACGAACTGGTGCAACTGGTGCATGTAATGCAGGGTTTGCTTGATGTCGGCGAACGGCGGCGTGATGAACTCCAGCAGCGCTTCGGAGTAGTCGGTGGTCAGGTAAGGGTGGGTCAACGCCGAGCCCAAGGCCTGGGGATGCGGGGTTTGGGCAATCACGCCGTTTTCGGTAATGCGCAGGCTTTCCTTCTCGATGCCTTTCAGGCCTTGTTTCAGTAAATATTGTTGATCGTTGTCGATCAGGTACTTCAGGCGGTCGGGTAACTGGCAGTAGGTGATGTTCATCGAATCAATGATTAAGCGCCGAGGCGTCTCCAGGAAGCCCGGCATTATAAAGGGCGAGGGGCGATTTGTTGAAATCCGCTGATCGTTGACCGGAGCGCGCCGGTTGTCGCCGGCGCTACGTGCCGCGCGGGCTCCGGTGCCAACTATGTTTTAATATGACCATGTGTCCGTTCCGCTCAATGTCTTCCCATATCGATTTATGACCGCCAATCCCGCGCTGGATACGCTGCGCAGCGTGTTCGGCTATGCCAGTTTTCGCGGCCAGCAGCAGGCCATCATCGATAGCGTCGTCGCCGGCCAGGATGCATTGGTATTGATGCCGACCGGCGGCGGCAAGTCGTTGTGTTACCAGGTACCGGCCCTGGTCAGGGACGGCGTCGGCATCGTGATTTCGCCGTTGATCGCGTTGATGCAGGATCAGGTCACCGCCTTGCACCAGCTCGGCGTGCGGGCGGCGTTTTTGAACTCGACGCTGGATCTGGAGCAAGTTCGCGCCACCGAGCAGGCCTTGCTGAGCGGCGAACTGGATTTGCTGTACATCGCGCCGGAACGCTTGTCCAACCCGCGCACCCAGGCCCTATTCGGCCGTTGCCGGATTGCGTTGTTCGCGATCGACGAAGCGCATTGCGTCTCGCAATGGGGTCACGATTTTCGCGCCGATTACCTGCTGCTGTCGGTGTTGCACCAACAGTTTCCGCAAGTGCCGCGCATCGCGCTGACCGCCACCGCGGACGAACGTACCCGCCAGGAAATCATCGTCCGCTTGGGCTTGGAGCAGGCGCGGGTTTTCGTCAGCGGCTTCGACCGACCCAATATTCGCTACCGCATCGTTCAAAAGGATAACGCTCGCCAGCAATTGCTGCATTTCATCCGCACCGAACATTCCGGCGATACCGGCATTGTTTACTGTCTGTCGCGGAAAAAGGTCGAGGAAACCGCTGACTGGTTGAATCAGAAAGGTTTGCGGGCGTTGCCTTACCACGCCGGCCTGGATCACGCGCTCCGCCAAAAAAATCAGCATCAGTTTTTGATGGAGGACGGCCTGATCATCGTCGCGACCATCGCCTTCGGCATGGGCATAGACAAACCCAACGTGCGCTTCGTCGCCCATCTGGATTTACCCAAAAGCGTCGAAGCCTATTACCAGGAAACCGGCCGGGCCGGCCGCGACGGTCTGCCGGCCAATGCCTGGATGGCTTACGGCTTGCAGGACGTGCTGACCTTGCGGCAAATGCTGGCCTCGTCGAACGCCGACGAGGCGCACAAGCGGGTCGAGTATCACAAACTGGATGCGATGCTGGCTTTGTGCGAGACGGTCAGTTGCCGGCGCCATGCCCTGCTCGCTTACTTTGGCGATGTACAGGGATGTACGAGTGTCGCGGGAGGCAGGACGCCGGTAGCGACCGATGGCCCACGATCTGGCTGCGGCAATTGCGACACCTGCCTGGAGCCGGTGGCAACCTGGGACGGCAGCATGGCCGCCCAGCAGGCGCTGTCCTGCATTTACCGCACCGGCCAACGCTTCGGCGCAACTTATTTGATCGACGTGTTGCTCGGCAAGCACGACGAGCGGATACGCAACAACGGCCACGACCGGCAATCGACCTTCGGCATCGGCAAAGCGCTGGACGAGAAAACCTGGCGCTCGGTGTTTCGGCAATTAGTCGCCAAGTCCTTGGTCGAAATCGACTTCGAGGGCCACGGCAGCCTGAAACTAACCGAAGCCTGCCGGCCGGTGCTGCGCGGCGAACAAACCTTGATGCTGCGCAAGGACGCGCAAACCGCGAAGATCGGCCGCGAGCGGGCCGAAAAACGCCAACCCGGCGGCGCGGCCGACAGCGCGCTATGGGAAGCCTTGCGCGCCAAGCGCCGCGAACTGGCCGACGCCCAGGACGTGCCGCCCTACATCATTTTCAACGACGCCACGTTGATGGCGATGGTGGAAAACCGGCCGCGCGATCACCAGCAGTTGGCGCGCATCTCTGGTGTCGGCCAGCGCAAACTGGAATTGTACGGCGACGATTTTCTGGGTGTGCTGGCCGGGTTCGACGACCGCCCGGCCGGCGATACCGTCGCGGAAAGTCTGGCCTTGTTCCGCCTGGGTTACAGCGTAGAGCAAGTGGCCGGCCAGCGCGGTCTGACGGCGGAGACCGTTTACAGCCACATGGCCAAGGCGCTGGAAGCGGGGCTGGTCGAGCTGGACGAGGTGTTGAGTCTGGCGCCGGCCGAAATCGCCGAAATCGAGCAAACCCTATTGGCGCTGCCGGAGGCCCAGCGCAATGCGTTAAAACCGGTGTATGAGCAATTCGGCGGGGTCTACGGCTACGGTGTGCTGCGTTGCGTGCGGGCCGCCTTGCAGCGTCAAACGGCCTGAGGCCTAGAATCGAAGCGGTATTCGGTTTTCAGACAGTGGTCCAGCCACTTTTCCAGAAAGTAATTCAAGCGCCATTTGTAATTCTGAATTTCCAGCAAATGGCCGGGATTGGGAAACACCTGATCGACCGCCGGCCGCTCGTGGTCGCGGATCGCTTCGGCCAGTTTAGCGTCCAGATAAATGCGGATCTTGACCGCCGGCAACATCAGTTCGCTGAGCTGAGCGCCGAAGCAATGGCTGAGTTCTATCGTCAAGGTATAGGGATTGCGTTCCAATACTTCCAGATGCAGCGCCGGCTTGTTGCCGGTGACGCCCACCGCGGTCTTATCGAAGGCGCGCAGATTGGGGATCAGCCGGAACAATTTCTGGTAGTTGGATTCGCACAGCTTTTCCAGACAGAGCGAGGTGTTGACCGGATGCACCAGGCTCATGTCAGTCTTCCCGGTAACAGGCGCAGGCGCTGGCGGTTTCCCACAGTACCACCTGATCGACGTCGAAGCCGCGTTGCTTGACGTATTGGTAAATCATCTTGCTCAGCACTTCGGCGGTCGGATGTTCGTCCAGCGCCAGAAATTGCTCGTTGTGGGCGGTCAGGGCCGGAATCAGCGGATCGTCCTTGTGTAACAGGAAATTGTGGTCCAAGACTTCGTCGATAAAGGTTTCGACGCAGGCCTTGACGTCGGAGAAGTCGCAGACCATGCCCTGTTCGTTCAAACTGTCGCTGCGGATGGAGATGCTGGCCTTGACGCTATGGCCGTGCAGATTGCGGCACTTGCCCGGATGGTTCATCAACCGGTGGCCGTAGCAAAAATAAACTTCTTTGGTGATGACGAACATGGATGGGCTTACTTCCCTGTCGAGGGTGGTGGGTCAATTACCCTTGATGCTTTTGATCGAGGCGGCGATTTCGTAGCTGGCATCGGCTTGCCGGACGCTACGCACCACTTCGATGAAGGCTGTCATCGGCGGGGTGATCGAGGTTTTCGGGATAATGCTGACTTCCATCGCCGCGCCGATATCGAAGGCCCGTTCCGCGATAAACGACACGCCGGCACCGCTCAGGGTCAAGCAACGGCCTACCTTGATCTCGTCGGAATCCGCCGCCCGGTAAGTGATGTCACAGTCCACATCCATCCGGATGTAATCGCGTTTTTCGTCATGAGTCAGCATGGGCCCTCCGCGTGGTTCCAGCAGTGATAGAAAATTAACCGGATTGAGTGTACATAAAAACGGGCGATTCTGCTTGGCAAATAGCCCCGAGCACGAGCGCGCGTCCGGCATTTTTGTCAGGCTTGTGACGAGCCCGACAAGGCGCAGGATAACGGGTCGCCCGGCGTTTTGCGCCTGACGCGGCGGGGCGATTTGTGTAAAATCCCGCCACTTTTCTAGACAGTCTTTAGGCATACGCATGAGCAAATCCATCGTTCTGACCGGCATCACTACTACCGGCACGCCGCATTTGGGCAATTACGCCGGGGCGATCCGTCCGGCCATCAACGCCAGCAAAGACGAGCAGGTCAGGCCGTTTTATTTTCTGGCCGACTATCATGCGCTGATCAAATGCAACGAGCCGGCCAGGGTCAAGCAATCCAGCCTGGAAATCGCCGCCACCTGGCTGGCGCTAGGCCTGGATACCGCCAACGCGGTGTTCTACCGCCAGTCCGACGTGCCGGAAATTCTGGAACTGACCTGGATGCTGACCTGCGTCACCGCCAAGGGTTTGATGAACCGCGCCCACGCTTACAAAGCCGCCGTCGCCGAAAACGAGGAGGCCGAAGGCAACGATCCGGACAAGGGCATCACGATGGGCTTGTTCAGTTATCCGATCCTGATGGCCGCCGATATTTTGATGTTCAATGCCAATAAGGTGCCGGTCGGCAAGGACCAAATCCAGCACATCGAAATGGCCCGCGACATCGCCAGCCGCTTCAACCACATCTACGGCGAGCATTTCGTGTTGCCGGAAGCGGTTTTGGCCGACAATGCCGCGACCTTGCTGGGCCTGGACGGCCGCAAAATGAGCAAAAGCTACAACAACACCATCCCGCTGTTCGAGCCGGAAAAGAAACTGCGTAAGCTGATCAACAAGATCAAGACCAATTCGCTGGAGCCGGGCGAACCTAAGGACACCGAAGGTTGCACGCTGTTCGGCATCTATCAGGCCTTCGCCAATCCGCACGAAGTCGAGGCGATTCGTAAGCGTTATCAGGAAGGCATAGGCTGGGGCGAAATGAAGCAGGTGCTGTTCGAGAAAATCAACGACGAAATCGCGCCGGCTCGCGAACGTTACGAAGCGCTGTTGGAAGCCCCGGAGCATATCGAACAGCAATTGCGGGAAGGCGCCGAAAAAGCCCGGGCCATCAGTCGGCCGTTTATCGAAAGCTTGCGCGAAGCGGTGGGGATTTCCCGCTTGCACGGCTAAGGATTCGGCCGAAAGCGCCGCGTTGACGGACACCGGCGCCGATGTCGTTCATCGCGCTCTATATCGTTAAAGCGCTGTTTTTGCCGCCGATGGTTTTGCTGCTGGCGGCGATACTGGCGCTGGCCGGCAAACGTAAATCCGGAGGACGCGTGGCGCTGATTTGCCTGATCTTGCTGTTGCTGTTGAGTTTGCCGGTGGTCGTCAACCGGCTGGCGCTGGCTTGGGAACGTTTTCCGCCGTTGGCGGAGGATGCTTACGCCCAAACTCAACCCCAAGCGCTGGTGGTGATCGGCGGTGGTTTGCTGTACGGCGAAGCCGAATATCCCGGCGGCGCGACCCTGCATCCGCGCAGTTTGATTCGGGCGCGTTATGCCGCCAAATTGGCGCTGGCCTTGAATCTGCCGGTGTTGGCTTCCGGCGGCGGCAGTCCCGAATTTCCGGAGATCAGCGAAGCCAGCCTGATGGCGGAGCTGCTGGAAAACGAATACGGCGTGCCGCAACCCTGGCGGGAAACCGCTAGCCGCAACACCGCCGAGAACGCCCGCTTCAGCTACGCCCTGTTGCATCAGCTGGGCATAGACAGCATCGTGCTGGTCACGCAGGCCTACCACATGCCGCGCGCCGAGCTGGAATTCCGCAAGGCCGGCTTTCGGGTGGTGCCGGCACCGACCGCCTTCATCGGCCATCCAGGTCCGCCGGGTTGGGCTGATTGGGTCCCGTCGGTTTCGGCCTGGGCGAACGTGTTTCTAATCACCCACGAAGCCGTCGGCATGTTCTGGTACCGCTTGCGCTACTGACCCGCCGAGTGCCGCTAGGGCGGCGGCCTGGGCTTCGCTATAATGGCCCTTGCTTTCTTTCCCGTTTCCGTCATGCCCAAATCCCAAACTCCGGCGGACATACGCCGCTCCGCCGACGCGCCGGCGCTGCCGCGCGGTTTGTTGCGCTTCGTCTTGTTTTGCCTGCGTCCCTATCGCTGGGGGCTGTTGTTGATGCTGATCCTGGAAACCGGACAGGCGGCCGGCAGCATTCTGGTGCCTTACGCGGTCAAGGGTTTGATGGACGCGGTGGCCGCCGCGCCGCCGGGCGGCGATTGGCTGGCGGTGTTTCGCGAACCCTTGCTGCTGCTGGCGGCGCTGAATATCGGTGAAATCGTGTCCAGCCGGGCCAGCGGCGCGGTGCTGATCCTGATCGGCCCGCGCCTGCGCCAAAACACCACCCGAATGCTGTTCGCCTATCTGCAATGCCACGCGCCGCGCTACTTCGCCAACCATTTCGCCGGCGGCTTGGCGCATCGGATCAGCGAAACCGCGATCAGCGTCAACCACACCACCTGGTCCATCATCTGCGATTTCTGGCCGATCGCGGTGACCTTCGCCGTCTCGATTAGTCTGCTGTTTCACGCGCACCAGGAACTGGGCCTCTACGTCGGCGCCTGGGTGGGTTTATACGTGCTGATTTCCTATTGGCTGGCTACCCGCTGCCAGCCTTACGCCCAAAACTACGCGGCGACCCGCAGTCTGGTCAACGGCAAAATCGTCGATGCCGTGACCAACATTCTCAACGCCAAGTTGTTCGCTCGCCTCAGCGCCGAGCGCGAATACCTGGACGGCTATCTGGACACCGAGCTGAAAACCGCCCGCGGCACCTTCTGGTACATGGAGCGGGTGCGCTGGTTTCAATTCACCGCCGCCGCGATCCTGAAGATCGGCACGATAGCTTACGCCTTGCAATTGTGGCGGGACGGCGCGATCGGCGTAGGCGACTTCGCGATGGCCACCGGCCTGGCCTTATTAATCATCAACGACGCCCGCAACCTGAGCCGGCGCTTTCTGGAATTCTTCGAATACGTCGGCAACGTCGCCAACGGCGTCGATACCATCGTGCAAAGCCACGAAATCGTCGATGCGCCGGACGCGCAAGCCTTGCAGATCCATCAAGGGCGTATCGAATTCCGCGAGGTTTGTTTCGGATACGAGCCCGAGCGCCGGGTGTTCGACCGTCTCAACGTCACGATAGAACCGGGCCAGCGGGTCGGCCTGGTCGGCTTCTCCGGCTCCGGCAAATCCACCTTCGTTAACCTGATCCTGCGCAACTTCGAGCCGCAATCCGGGCAAATCCTGATCGACGGCCAGGACATCGGCGCGGTAACCCAGGCCTCATTACACAGCCAGGTGAGCCTGATCCCGCAAGACCCCAGCCTGTTCCACCGCAGCCTGCGCGAAAACATCGGCTACGGCCGGCCGGACGCCGACAGCGCCGCCATCGCCGCCGCCGCCCGTTTGGCCCACGCCGACGGTTTCATCGACGCGATGCCGGAAGGTTACGAGTCGTTGGTCGGCGAGCGCGGCGTCAAACTCTCCGGCGGCCAGCGCCAACGCATCGCCATCGCCAGGGTGATGCTGAAGGATGCGCCGATCCTGATTTTGGACGAAGCCACCTCCAGCCTGGACTCGGTCACCGAAAAAACCATTCAGGACAATCTGGAGCGGGTGATGGGCCGCAAAACCGTGATCGCCATCGCCCACCGCCTGTCCACGATCGCCCACCTGGACCGCATCCTGGTATTCGACCAGGGCCGTATCGTCGAGGACGGTAGCCACCAAGACCTGTTGGACCAACAGGGCTTTTACCACCGCTTGTGGACGATGCAGGCCGGCGGGTTTTTGCCGGAGGAAGTGGTTTAGCGTGTTACACGGCGGTTGGTCAAAAAATCAGCCAAAATCGAAGTGGTTTGAGCGGCTGATGGCTAGCGGTTGTGGTCTGTGGTTTGGAATGATTTAATGCCGGCCATCGGACGATTTCGAGTCAGTATTTTTGTTCAACGTTGATATATGGAAGGGAAAATCCAATGCCGACCAAATAGTGATCTCGCAAACGAATCTTGGTTTGGTGAT
>NZ_JBYMAP010000061.1:0-20064 GCF_057766305.1 Methylomonas sp. BG-2
GGTTGCCCGCATGAGGCCAGTTTCAGGTTGATATAGAGATGCAATTGGCGCCTAGCCGCCGTTTCATCCGGCTCGGCCGCGCCCAACCCCAGTGCTCTCGCTAAGTCCATGGCTGCTCCCCGCTGCTTATCTTATGGTGGCGGCATCATAGCGGAAAGCGCGGAATTAGGGCAGTGGCAACGACCGCGACGGCCGTCCGCAATCGCAGGGTGGGCGCCGGAAAAATACGGCATTTCACACACCCCTATAAGTGATTTGCCACGATTTTCGGGTTGCCAACCCCAACATCGCTAACGCGACAGTCCAATAGTTCCCGAAATGCCTGGGTTTATCGAGAGCTGGCATACCCATTGCGGATTTCCAGGGTTTTATCCGCCAAATTTGCCGCGGAGGCAGCCCATGACCGCCATCACGTTACACCAGCAGCAAATCGTCGAATTGTTTCGCGACCACCGGGACACCGTCGTCGCTTATTTACTGCAGCGGGTTAACTGCCCGGATACCGCTCAGGACCTCAGCCAGGAAACCTATTTGCGTTTGCTGCGCAAACAGGAACTCAGCCACGATGAAAACCTGACCGGCTATCTGTTTCGTACCGCCGAGCGCCTCGCGATTGACTTTGTCCGCCAGAGCCGCCGCCGGGAACTGCGCGAGACGGCCATCGACGAAAACCTGCCCTGCCCGGCCCAGCAACCGGACGAATCTGCTATGCTTAGCCAGCAGTGCCAGCGCTTGCTGCAAGCCATCGCCGGACTTCCCGACCAATGCCGACACATTTTTTTGCTACGCAAATTCGATGAACTCAGCTACCACGAAATCGCCGAGCAACTGGGTATTTCCGAAAAGACGGTTCAGCGCCAATTGGTCAAAGCCATGCTGCGCTGTCACCAAGCTCTGCTAGCGACCGGTTAAAGTCCGCGATGAAGACCGCCGCCGATCAACAAAATCTGCTCAAGCAAGCCGCGACTTGGTTCGTGGAACTGCAATCGGAACACTGCACCGATTTGCTGCGCCAACAGTTCGAAGACTGGCTGACCGAAAGCCCCGCCCACAGTCAGGCGTATTTCGAAATCGAGCAACTTTGGGGTGATATCGACACGCTCAAAGGCCGGGAGGTCCCCGGCCTGAACGACGCTCGCGCCGCCGGCCGACGCGTCTGGCGCAAAACCTCCGCACTATTCAGCGCTCTGCTCGTCTTTGGCTTTCTAAGCGGCGTCTGGTGGCAACAGGCCAGCGCCCCCGTGGATACCTACCAAACCGGCATCGGCGAACGCCGCACCATTGCCCTAGGCGACGGCTCGAGCATACAACTAAATACCGCGACTCGACTCAGCGTCAAACAGTCCTGGTTGCGCCGGGAAGTCGAGTTACAGCAGGGCGAAGCGCTATTCAATGTCGTCCACCGCGCTTGGCAACCGTTTGGCGTGGCCGTCGGCGATCTTCGGATCAGCGATGTCGGCACCGTGTTCAATGTCCGACGCAGTGCGGCGGGAACGGCGGTGGCGGTTCTGGAAGGCGAAGTGGCATTGCGCAAGGAATCCAGCTGGATCGGCCAGAATTTGCGCGCCGGTTTCAGCCGGCAAATCGACGCCAACGGCCGCTGGCTGCCAACCCGGCCAACCACCCGCGAACAATCCCTCGCCTGGACCGACGGCCAACTTTGGTTCGACCATACACCGCTCGCCGATGTGACGGCGGAGTTGGAACGCTATCATCCGGTACGCTTTGTTTTGGCCGCCCCCGAACTGGCGCGCCAGACCGTCAGCGGCCGTTTCGACGCCGACGATTTAAAGCCGTTTTTGCTAGCAATCGAGAAAATCCTGCCGGTGCGGGTACAGCAGCAAAAGCAGACCATCGTGTTGCATCCGCGCTAGGCCCGATACCCAATCAACTTCGGCTCGGCGAGCTCTTCCAAGACCCGCTGCATCGCGTAAAAAATATTTGTCCAGTTCCGCATGCCTTGATCGTTATTTAGATTCAAGGCAAGCACAGTCTTGCCGCAATCCACGCAACCAGGAGATCATCATGAAGATTGGACTATTGGCACCGGCCCGGCCGCGCCGTGCCTTACCCTTATTGGCCTTGGCGCTGGCGGCCAGTTTCGAGGCGTTTGCCGACGATTCCGCCAACCGTTTCGATTTGCCGCCGCAACCGCTGGCGGCGACCTTGGAACAACTGGCTAAATCCACCGGCACCAAACTGATTTATGCCGATGCGGTCGTGCAAGGCCTAAGCGCCGAGGCCCTGCGTGGCCAGTTCACGATAGGCCAAGCCTTGCAGAAAATTCTGTCCAAAAACGGACTGCAATACGAAACGGTCGGGGACGGCATGATCGCCATTCAAAAAGCCCCGCCGCCCAAACCGAAAGCAGTCAACGACGATTCGATTTTCGAACTCGGCGCGGTCACGGTCAGCGACCAACCCGAAAACGGCAAATTGACCAGCAAGGATATCGCCACCTCGGTGGACATCATGTACGCCGACAAGATTGCCGATCAAAACGTGCTGACGGCCTACGACTTATTCCACCGCATGCCCGGCGTCCAGGTGACGCAATTCGGCCAAGGCATCACGACCGGAAAAATGTCGTTTCGTGGTTTCAACGGCGAAGGCCGGGTCAACGCGGTTAAACTACTGATCGACGGCATTCCCAGTAACACCAACAGCGGCGACACCTATTTCATCGACTCGCTGTTTCCATTGGACATCGAGTCCATAGAGGTGGTGCGCGGCACCAACGACGCCCGTTACGGCCTGCACTCCTTCGCCGGCAACATCAGCATGAACACCACCACCGGCGGCAATTACGTCAAGGGCCGGGTCGGTTACGGCAGTTTCAACACCCACGAAATCCAATCCGGACTGGGCTACGAAAAAGACGGTTTTTCGCAAAACTACCAAATCTCCTACCGCGCCAGCGACGGCTACCGCAATCACGCCGATTCCGACAAAAACAGCTTCTCCGGCAAATGGTTTTACGCGCCCAGCGATAAGTACAAAATCGGCCTGATCGCCCGCTGGAGCGAAGCCGGCGCTCAGGAACCGGGCTATATGACGTATCAGGAACAGTTGCTCAACCAAACCCAAACCTTCGCCCGCAATGCCACCGACGGCGGCAAACGTACGGTTGGCCAAGTCAGCACCCATTTGGACGTCAACCTCAGTCCGACCTTGTTCTGGTCGTCCAAGGTTTACGGCAATTTGTTCGACGACCAACGCTACGTGACCTACGGGCCCGGCGCGGCTCAGCAAGAACGCAACCGCGACGAGATCCAGTACGGGGCGATGACCTCGCTGACCTACCATCCGGTCGTCAGTTGGCTGGACGACTTCTCGCTGGAAACCGGGTTCGACTTCCAGCAACAGGAAAACAAATATCTGCGTTATCTGACCGACAGCCGCGTTCGCCGCAGCACGGGTTTGCGTAACGACGAGAAGTGGGATTTCCTGAACTACGGCGGCTATATCCAAGCCGTGATCAAGCCGTTCAAATGGTTGAAGCTGACACCGGGCTACCGGGCCGACATCATCGACGGCAGCTTTTTCAACTACCGTCCCAACGCCTCGTTCGGCGCTTACCCGTTGAACGATTACGGCACGATTTCGCAGCCGAAAATCGGCGCGGTGATCACACCGATCGAAGGCTATAGCCTGTACGGCAACTGGGGCCGCACCTTCCAGGTCGGACTGGGTCAGGCGACCTTCATTTTCCGCAACCAAGCCAATATAGGCCCCTCGTTGAACGACGGCTGGGAGGTCGGAGTTAAGCTGAAACCGGTGGATTGGGCCGAAGGCCGGGTCGCGTATTGGGCGCAAGACGCCAGCAACGAAATCAGCCGCAATCTGGCCAGCGTCGATTCGACGATGATCGGCGCCACCAAGCGCCAGGGCGTGGACATAGAGATCAAGGTCTACCCCACTGACAAAGTCGGCGTTTGGGCATCCTATTCTTTGCAGGAAGCAAAAGTCACTAACCCACCCGCCGTCGCGGCTGGCACGATGGAATACACAGCCGGCAATCAGGTAGTCAATACCCCGAATTATTTGTTTTCGGCCGGTATCGACTACCAAATCCTGCCGCAACTACGCTCGTCGCTGTGGACCAGCGGCCAAGGCGACTACTTTGTCGATCAAGCCAATCAACGCGGCAAATACGGCGAATATGCGCTGCTGAACCTGGATTTAGGCTATCAAGTGACCAAGGAAGTGGAAGTGCAATTTCAAGCCAAGAACCTGACCGACGCGCGCCGGGAATACGTGTGGTATGACGAAACCTTCGGCGCCACCGCCCAGCCGTTCTTCTCGCCGGGCGACGGTGTTGCCTTCTACGGCGCGGTCAACGTCAAATTCGATTATTGATGTCCAAGCGCCTTGGCAGCGCCCGCCGCTTTTGGCGGGCGCTGCATCTTTACCTGGGACTCAATCTGGGTTTGTTGCTGACGCTGACCGGCATTACTGGTAGCGTGCTGGTGTTTTACCAGGAACTGGACCCCATCCTGGCGCCGGAGATAATCGCCCAACCGAACGCCGGCCCGCCGCTCGGGTGGGAAGCCATTTATCAGGCTCTGCGCCGCGCGGAACCGGATCGGCCGCATGGCTGGCGCCTGGAAAACCCGGAAAATCCGCTGCGCGCCGTCACCGCCCGCTATTACAAGCCGGTCGAGACCGAACAGAAATCGTTCGCGCCGCTATTGGTATCGGTGGACCGTTACTCCGGCCAAGTCGTGCGGCGCCAGTTTTGGGGCGACAGCCTGACTACCTGGCTGTACGACCTCCACTACACCCTGTTGTTGGACAAACCCGGCAAGATCGCCATGGCCGTGATCGGCGGGTTGACGATGCTGGCTTTGATCAGCGGTTTATACCTGTGGTGGCCGAACCCGGGCAAATGGCGGCAGGCGTTGACGCTAAAGCGACGCGCCAGCCGCGAACGCCTGGTCTACGATCTGCATAAACTGGCCGGCGTTTACGGGTGGCTGGTGTTTGCGGTACTAGCCGTGACCGGTATCGCGCTGGAAATCCCCGAATACGTGAAACCGTTGGTGATGCAGGCTTCACCTATGCACGATCCGCCCAGCCCGCGATCCGTTACTTTCAGCGGCAAACGCATTGATGTGGATGCCGCGGTAGCGGCGGGAATGGCGCGCTATCCGAACGCAGCGCTGGTTTGGATCGAAACGCCGCATGACCCCACCGGCAGCTACCGCATCAACCTGCGCCAGCCCGGCGAACCGGGCTGGCGATTTCCAAAAACCAACGTCTGGATCGATCAATATAGCGGCGAGGTGCTGGCGGCGAACGCCCCGGAGAATTTCAGCAACGGCGAGTTGTTGTGGAGTTGGCTGCACCCGCTGCATAGCGGCGAAGCCTTCGGCTTACCCGGCCGCTTGTTGATTTTCTCGGCTGGGCCGCTTTGCGCGCTACTTTATGCCACCGGCTTGGTCCGCTGGCTGCAAAAACGCCGAAGCCACCAACCGTTTAAACGGCTGGACCGCTAATCGAAGCGCCTCGGGGCGTTTCGAGCATTAAGACGGTGCGGGTGTTAAGCCCTGTCGTCGAAGAAACGGCAAGATTCGATCGACGGAATCACCCCTCGACCCGGCGGAGACTTAAACCGAATCCCTGCCGAGCTTGTCTAGGCATTGCGCTGGCGTACTAAGAACCGGAATCCGCGAAACAAAAAACCGAGCGAAAACACCACTACCGAGAGTAAAGCGAAATTCTTAATCGTAAGGAACGTCAGCAATCGCGCTAAAAACCCGTCCTCGTTGGCTCCCACCCCGGCCACGCCGTCCGGATTTTGGCGAATATCCAAAACCACTTTACCTCCGGCCTGGGTTGGCGACAAAACCGGCACCGGACCCAAATCCGGGGACACCTCCATACTGTTTTCCAAAGCGGAAAATCCCAGGAAATCAAAGCGCTGGTCCAAGCCCCAGCGCTCTTGAGTATCCAGCATCCACTGCCTGAGGGCCTGATCGTATTCGGCCAAGCGAGAATTGATGGTTTCATCCAACGCTTTGATATCAAAATAAGTCCATAGCAATCGGCTATACGTTTCTTCGCCGATTTTGCTTCGAATGTCGTTCACCAGTTGATCGTAGGCCGGCGCTTCAATCGCCAAACCATATACCTGCTGAAAACGGTCATTGATGTCACTTTGTCCTGGGAGCGAATTTTGCGCGACATGGCCGGTCATCAGCGCCTCCATCCGACGCTGTTCGACCAACAGCGCCTGAGTCATCGCCACTTGCGCCGAGAAATCCGCCGCAAACGGCTTACGCTCGACATTGGCCGCCGGAATTTCTGTAGCGGCCGGCGTCTGTTCGACGCGAGCGGAGGCGGGCTTGTTGTCGCGGCCGACCGTCGCCTCGGCAGCGCCTACCGAACTTCCGCCAGCCGTTGACGCGCCGGCCCATGCCGGGCTTCCCGCGCTCAACCAGACACAGGCCGCCACGCCAACCAAACGAGACCACCTGAAAAGACTGGCCCGAAACAACGCCACGCCCGCCTTACCGTCCGGCATCGCACCGCGCCAAGCCGGCGGTCCATAACATCCAAACTCCAGTCAAAATTATCTCCCGTTGAAGAAATTCCGCCGCTTGGGCGCCAAAAAATTCTGTTGGACGCGGCCTCGGAACAGCGCCGCCATCGCATATTGCGCAAAAAAACCGAGAGCCACGACCCCGGCATGTAGCGGATAAAACCGTCCGCGGAGCTCGGCTATCGGCGTCAAATGCGCTCTGTCGCTACTCAATAAAAACTGCAGCGCCGAAAAGACTTGATCGTATTTCAGCACGTACTGCTCGGTTCCCCAGCTCACTAACCAATATCCCGCTTCGAACGACACCAGCAATGCCGCCAAAACCATCAAAAAGCGCTTCATCTTGAAAAAGACCGTGCCAACCGCCAGCGCCGAACTCAACCAACTCACCAAAAACCAATAAATGCCAATATTCAACACCGCCCAGGCGTAACCGCCGTTCGGCAACAGCTCGGTCAGATTATCGGTCGCGGCCCGAGCGACGACGATCCAGAACCCAACTGGCAACACCACGGCCGCCCAAACACCGCCCATGACGAATAACTTGGTGAAATTGCCGGAACGCGCCAGCGGCAATAAGGCCAGATGGTTGCCGCCTTGCTGCAAAATCGAAAAAATCCCGAATAAGCCCAAAAACCGGACCGCCAATTCCAACTCGGGATTAACCGACAGGATCGGCGAACCAACGATGTCATGCAGGCTTTCCAGCGGCAGACATACGCGAACCATCAGCCATGCTCCCAAACCGTGCAACGCCAAAACCTTGGGACAAAAACTCATGCCGCCGCCGCGCCCCACCGCATTTAATAAAAACGCCAACGGACCGCCGAAGCACCAAAAAAACAACACTGTCAAACCGAAAGCGCTCAGCACCGGAAAATCGGCGGAAAACCACTCCCGAACGTTGTAAGGCGTACCCGCGTACTGTCCAACCCAGGCCAGTACCGCCCAGGTCACGCTCACCCCCAGCAACATCGGCCACCATCCACCATTCGCGGACCTGCCTATCGCTGGCGCGTTCCGCGACTCACCGGGCACCGACGACGGGTCGCCAGGCACTGACCGCGAGTCTTCGTAAAATTCGGCCAGCACGCGCCCGGCCACTAAAAACCCCAACAGACCACCGCCGATTTCCAGCAACAAATCGGTCATATCGGAGTTTTTACCGGGGATAAACATCTGCCCGGATTCAACGGTCAACGCGACGACGGCAACTGCCGCGCCCGACACCCATCGGCGCGCTCGCTTCGCTAGCCCTGCGAACATCATCCGGCAAAAGCCACCTACCGGGACAAAAAATAGCAGCTTGTGGAATACCTCGGTGATTGCCCGGTATTCAGTGCCGTAGTAATACGCCCGCAGAGGGACGCTGAAAAACCGGCTCTCCCAACCGAGCAGCGCTTGACGCTCGAAACGAAAATCGTAGGGATACCAAAGGGTCGCGACCAACAGCAAACCCCACAACGCGTACCCGAGCCACCCGTAAAGCGTTAAGCGCTGCCGTAACGTATTGCCGTGCGGTCCGGTCCCCGATTGCAAGCTACCCCTGCCCAACGCCCGCAACCCCAAAGCGCCGCCAACCATCGCCAAACCAATATCGGTCACATCGGTTACCCGGCTGTAAACAAACAGCTGGAAACCCTCTATCGCCAGCGCCGACCAGAACACCCGCCGCAACATTTGCCCAGGCGTCATCGGAGTCAACTTGGCCCAAAGCCAAGGCACCGGCACCCAAAGCACGACATCGGCCAAAATATCGTAGACATTCCTCAGCCAATCGCCAGTCAGACCACCGAAAGGCAGCAGGATAATCCGCCCCTCATGCCACTTATGGTAGAACTCGACCGGGCTGAGGGTCAGATCCAGCGGCAACACGCTGTAACCGAATAAACCGGCCAAATAAAGTTGCAGATACGGTGTGACGCCGCGATGTCGAGCTTGCCATTCGGCCAGCCAAGCCATCAATCTCTCGCCCCACAGCCACCAAGCGGCCAGCCCGATCGCCCCGCCAAAGCTTTCCGCGACCACGTCGTTGATCGAAACAGTGCGCGGCGGGAAAAAGACCTGAGTGAATTCAATACCCACGCACAATCCCAAGCCCGCCAACCACGCCAGCGGTGTCGCCGCGATCCGTACCGCCTGGCTCCGCTGGTAGGACCACCAGCCCAACCAGCCAAAAGTCAACGGCACGAACAGCAAGATGTTGGCGACCCAGTCCGCTCGCGAAGCGATGCCCAGGTCCAAATAGCGAATTTGTTGAAACTGTTGCCAGCCCTGAGCGAACGACAAACCGTTATATTGCCACGGCACCAAGCTGCCGTAGATCACAAAGACCGTATATAAAATACAAGCCAGCAACAGCCGGTTTTTCACGACAACACCGAAAGTCCGCTCATCGCAATTCCGAATAGCGTCGATTGAAGGTTTCCACGAATTCGTCGAATCTATCGATCGCCAAATCGTCGATCCCGGCCGCCGCCTTCCGGCCGCCGCCGCCGAAGCCGGCGCATAGTTCGTCGGCGCCAACCTTGTTGGTCAACGGCGCGCGGACGCTGACTTGGTAACCGCCGCGATCGTTGGCGCCGACAATGGCGTGGGCGCGGTCCGGTGCGCGGTTGGCCAGCGCGTTGGCCCACACGCCGCTGACTCGCCTGGCCCATTTTTGGTCCGGCAACAGGAAAACCGCGACTGCCTCGTTGCTGAATTCAGGCTCCAACCCGGCCGCCGCCGCCATATCGGCTGCGTATCCATCCAGCAATTGCCGATACAATTCCGGTTGATCGGCAATGAATTCGAACGGTGTCGCGTAAACGCCCAAACGGCGGAATAAAGCGTCCGGAGCGATATTCAAATCCGCCAGACAACTGCCGTAAGCGTTGTAATTGATGCAAATACCGAGCTGGCGTAACTCAAGCAATTGCTGTGCCGATAAACCAAGAGACTGGGCCGCCGCCGCCGCGCCGGCATCGAGATTGTCGCCGTAAGCCCCCACCACCGCCCATGCGGCGTGGCGCCCGGCCAAATGCGCGTTCATCAGCAAACTGGTGCAGCAGTCGGACGCGGTATCGATGCGATGGCTAAATTGGGGATGTATCGGAATGTCGCCGGCGAAATGATGGTCGATGTAAAAAATATCGACACCGTCCGCCAACAACTTCAATAGCGCCGCCCGATTGCGGTCCAACGACACATCCAGGACCGTGACCCGGTCGCCGGCCAGCGCCGGCACGCGCTCCAGCAGCGCGATTTCGCGCTTGACGCCGGTCACCAAGATCGAAGACTCGGGATAAGCCTGCCGCCATTGCAGCAGAGCGCAGATGCCGTCGGCGTCGCCGTTAAAGACGTCGTATTGCATCGCCCGCCTCGTTGCGTTCGGCGGCAACGATGCCGCGCGCCACCAAAACCCGCATGACCTGCTCCACGCAAGCCTCCAGCTCCGCCTGATCGGTATTCACAATCAATTCCGGGTGGTCCGGCGGCTGGTAAGGCGACGAAATGCCGGTGAAATGCGGAATTTGGCCTTGCCGGGCTTTTTGATACAAGCCCTTGACGTCGCGGCTCTCGCAAACGCTCAGACTGCAATTGCAATAAATCTCGATGAAATCGCCGTCGGCGACCAAGCGCCGGGCCAGTTCGCGTTCGGCGCGAAACGGCGAAATAAATGCCGTCAGCGTAATCACGCCGGCTTCCAACATCAGCTTCGCCAATTCGCCGACCCGGCGGATATTCTCCTGACGATCGGCGTCGCTAAAGCCCAGATCGCCGCACAAGCCGTGCCTGACGTTATCGCCGTCCAACACGAAGGTCAGGCAGCCCAGTTGGTGCAAGCGCTCTTCGACCGCGTGCGCCAACGTCGATTTGCCGGCCCCCGACAGACCGGTAAACCAAAGTATCGCCGAGCGATGTCCGTTCAACGCCTCGCGCCGGGCGCGAGTCACGCTGGCATGATGCCAAATCGTATTCAGGCTCTGTTGTTTCATGCCGTCCCTAACCGGTTAAAAGGCTAAAGACTACTTGATTCGGCGCTTGCAAACAATTACCCCAAAATGTCGCAGGCCAACTCCGTCCGACCGCCGGCCGTTTTGGCATTCACGCTCGCGGCCGTTATCATAGCCGGACCGGCCGCGTAGCGAGCCGGCCCATGCCCGCCGCCCCTGCCGACCGGAAAACTGTGATGAGACACCCCGAATTCCCGCTAATCGACGATCTGATTTACCTGAACCACGCCGCGGTCGCGCCCTGGCCGAAACGTACCAGCGCGGCGGTGATCGCGTTTGCCGAGCAAAACAGCCGCTACGGTTCGCACTTTTACTTGGACTGGCTGAAAAAACAAACCGAGCTGCGCGAGCAGTTTCGCGACTTACTGAACGCACCGTCCGCCGACGACATCGCGCTGGTCAAAAACACCTCGGAGGCGCTGTCCTTCGTCGCCTATGGTCTGACTTGGCAAGCCGGCGACAACGTCGTCTCCAGCAATCAGGAATTTCCGTCCAACCGCCTGCCCTGGCAATCGTTGGCCGACCAAGGCGTCGAATTCCGCGAAGTCGATCTGCGCGGCGGCGATACGCCGGAGGACGCTCTGCTGGCCTCCACGGACGATCGCACCCGCCTGCTCACCATCAGCTCCATCCAATTCGCCGACGGTCTGCGCCTGAACATCGACAAACTCGGCGAGTTTTGCAAAGCCCGCGGCATCCTGTTTTGCGTCGATGCCATCCAAAGCCTGGGGGCGGTGCGATTCGACGTGCAAGCCTGCGGCGCCGATTTCGTGATGGCCGACGGCCACAAATGGCTGTTCGGCCCGGAAGGCCTGGGGGTGTTCTACACCACGCCAGCCGCGCGCGATCGTCTGAAATTGACCCAATACGGCTGGCACATGATGAAGGACACCCATAATTACGAAAACCGACCCTGGGAAATCCACCCGACCGCCCGCCGCTTCGAGTGCGGCAGTCCCAACATGGTCGGCATACACGCGCTGTCCGCCAGTTTGTCGCTGCTGCTGGAAACCGGCATGGCCGGCGTCGAATCCTTGGTACTGGAACGCGCCGCCTATTTACGCGAGCGGATCAGTGCCGATCCCAGGCTGCAATTGCTCAGCCCGCCGGCCACCGGGCTACATTCCGGCATCGTCACCTTTCAACACCGCCGCGCCGATAATGCCACCCTGTACCGGCATCTGCAGCGCAACCAAGTCGTCTGCGCGCCGCGCGGCGGCGGCATTCGCTTCTCGGCGCATTTTTACAACAGTTTTGCCGAACTCGACCGGGCGCTGGACATCGCCGGCGCGGCGGCCTGAGCGGCGGCGAATCCGGTGTTGCGAAATTTTGCGTTCTTAAAACTGCTCGGCTTTCGCCTGCTGGTGGTACTGGCCTATCAAACCACGGCCACCGTGGTCGGCTGGCATCTTTACGAACTCACCCACGATACGCTGGCCCTGGGCTTGGTCGGCCTGGCGGAGGTGATTCCGTACTTTTGTTGCGCGCTGTTCGCGGGCTACGCGGTCGATCATTATTCGCGACGCTGGTTCGGCGTGGCCGCCAGCCTGTTGCTGTGCCTGAACGGTTTGCTGCTGGTCGCCGTCGCGGCCGGCCGCATGCCGGGCAACGCGGAAGGGTGGATTTACGCCGGCATCGCCGGTACCGGCGTGGCCCGCGCCTTCATCGGCCCGACTTACGGCGCGCTGTTCGCGGCGGTGTTGCCGCGCGAACTTTACGCCCGAGCCGCCGGCCTGGGCAGTTCGGTGTTTCAATTCGGTCTGGTGGCCGGCCCGGCGCTGGGCGGCCTGTTGATCGCGGCGGCCGGCAAGATC
The DNA here is from genome assembly GCF_057766305.1 of Methylomonas sp. BG-2. Lineage (NCBI taxonomy): Bacteria > Pseudomonadati > Pseudomonadota > Gammaproteobacteria > Methylococcales > Methylococcaceae > Methylomonas > Methylomonas sp. BG-2. The sequence goes on from NZ_JBYMAP010000061.1 coordinate 12,357, forward strand.
GCCGCCTACGGCGTGGCGGCCGGACTGGCGTTGGTGGCGACCGTGGCTTTGCTGATGCTGCGCATCCAACCCCGGCCGCCGGCCGCCGCCGCGCCCATCCTTGCCAGCATCGGCGAAGGTCTGCGCTTCGTGTTCGGTAATCAGATTGTGCTGGGCGCCCAGGCGCTGGATATGTTCGCGGTGTTGTTCGGCGGCGCGGTGGCGATGCTGCCTGCCTTCGTCCAGGACGTGTTTCATTACGGTCCGGAAGGCTTGGGCATTCTGCGGGCCGCGCCGGCGAGCGGCGCGGTTTTGACCGGTCTGGCGCTGGCCCGGTTTCCGCTGGAGCGCAACGCCGGCCGCTGGCTGTTGGCGGCAGTGGCCGGCTTCGGCTTGTGCATGATTGGTTTCGCATTGACTCCGCTGTTCTGGCTGGGCGCGGCGGCGTTGATGCTGTCCGGGGTGTGCGACGGCGTGTCGGTGGTGATGCGCAGCACCATCATGCAGCTGGCGACGCCGGATGCGATGCGCGGCCGGGTCAGCGCGATCAACGGCCTGTTCATCGGCTCGTCCAACGAACTGGGCGCGTTCGAGTCCGGCCTCGCCGCGCGTTGGCTGGGACTGATTCCATCGGTGATTTTCGGCGGGACGATGACGTTGCTGGTGGTCGCCGCAACCGCCGGCTTGGCGCCGAAATTGCGCAAGCTGGACTTACGCCAGCTGCATTGATCAACGCGTCCGCATCAGGCCGTCCAACGTCAACCCGCAACTGGGCGCGAAGGCCCGCATGAAAAACACTACTTCCGGTTGTTGCAAGGCCTCAATGTCGGCAACCAATTGCGCGGCGGCCAGCTCGAACTCGGCATTGCCGGCCTTCAGCTCGGCCTGGCATTTCAGATAAGCCGAAATCTTGTCGGCCGCCTTGACCAATTGCCGTTGCGATTCCGGCAACAAGGCTTGGCAAAGCAGCGGCTGAAAGTCGCCGCGCATGGCCTCGGGCAACAGGTTCAACAATTCAACCTCGGCCTGCTGCTCGATGCGCCGGTAGGCGGACAGAATTTCCGCCGAATGGTATTTGATCGGCGTCGGCAGATCGCCGGTGATTACTTCGGTGACATCGTGGTACAACGCGGCGGCGGCAACCGCGTTGGCATCGACGTCGCCGCCGAAATAGCGATTCTTGATCACGGCCAGCGTATGCGCGATCACCGCCACTTCCCAGCTATGCTCCATCACGTTTTCGGCATGGGCATTACGCTTCAAGCCCCAGCGCTTGATCCAACGCAAGCGCGACAAATACGCATAAAAACTGCTGACGACATCCTGCACGGTCATGCGGACTAGCTCAGTCGGCGGGCTCACGCCCGGCCTGGCTATTGTAAAACTGCTTGGCGGTGCGGCCGTTTTTGGCGGCGTGCAAATGGGCGAAATCCAGCGCGGCCTTGTGCAAAATCGCCCGGTCGCCGGGATAATCCGGAAAATAACTGTCAACGATGTCCAGATAGGTCTGGGTAGGTTGCGGATAAAACGCCAAGCGCAGACCGAAGCGGTCCGACAGCGAGATTTTTTCCTCGATGGCGTCCGAGTAATGCACCTCGCCGTCGATCAATAGCGTATCCAGATTGTCGCTCATCCGCTCCGGCAACAAATGCCGGCGATTGGATGTGGCGTAAAACCGGACGTTTTCCGGCGGCAATTCGATAGAACCTTCCAGCACGCTTTTCAGCGGCTTGTAGAGCGTATCGCCGGCTTCGAACGACAAATCGTCGCAATAAACGATAAAGCGTTGCGGGTGCTCGCGAATTTCGTCGACGATTTCCGGCAAATACAACAAATCCTGTTTATCCACTTCGATGACCCGCAATTCGCGGTCCTTGTACGCGTTCAACAAGGCTTTGACCAACGAGGATTTGCCGGTACCGCGCGCACCCCACAGCAAGGCGTTATTGGCCGGCCGGCCGGCCAGAAAGCGTTCGGTGTTCGCCACCAATTGGCGTTTTTGCTCGTCGATGCCAAACAACTGTTCCAGCCGAACCGGATCGACCTCCCGCACCGGCCGCAGATAAGCCTGGCGCTGGCGCCAGATTGCCGCATAAGTTCTGTTCCAATCTATCATGTCGTTTTCCAAGTAGGGCCGGCGATGCCGACGCAGCGAACATCGCGTTCGATTGTCTAATTTTTAGTCAATTTAACATCACTGTAGCCGCGACAACAACTTAGCCATCTCGGTAACGGCTTGCCAACAGACTTATCCACAGCTTTTGTGAACAAGTCCTTGGCCATGTGGAAATCATCGACTCCACACTATGCCGCTTTTCCGCCCCAATACGGCCCAAAACCGCGCCGGCCGAATCAGCCGGCGCTCGCCAGCGGCACGCTATCGACTTCGCGGCGGGCCTGGGCCGCCGCGGCCACCATCGCCGCCAGCGCCGGCCTGACCTCCTGCCACTGGCGGGTTTTCAGGCCGCAATCGGGATTGACCCATAACCGCTCGGCCGGAATATGGCGGGCGGCCAGCGTCAACAGGTCTAGCATTTGCTCCCGGCCGGGGATGTTAGGGCTGTGGATGTCGTAAACGCCGGGCCCAATATCGTTGGGATAGCGGTAATCGCCGAAAGCATCCAGCAAGGCCATGTCCGAGCGCGAAGTTTCGATGGTAATCACGTCGGCATCCAGTTCGGCGATCGCGGCGATGATGTCGTTGAACTCCGAATAACACATGTGGGTGTGAATTTGCGTCGCGTCGCCGACGCCGCCGGCGCTGATTCGAAACGCCCGCGCCGCCCAATCCAGATAGTCCGGCCAATCGGCGCGCCGGAGCGGCAAACCTTCGCGAAAGGCCGGTTCGTCGATTTGAATTACCCGAATGCCGGCCTTTTCCAAATCGACCGCTTCATCGCGAATGGCCTGCGCCAATTGATAAGCGGTTTGCGCTCTGGGCTGATCGTCGCGGACGAAAGACCAGTTCAACAGCGTGACCGGCCCGGTCAACATGCCCTTGACCGGCTTGTCGGTCAAATATTGGGCGTAACGGCTCCAGGCCACCGTCATCGGCTTGGGCCTGGAAACGTCGGCGTAAATGATCGGCGGCTTGACGCAACGCGAACCGTAGGATTGCACCCAACCGTGGCCGGTAAACAGGAAGCCGGCCAATTGCTCGCCGAAGTATTCGACCATGTCGTTGCGCTCCGGCTCGCCGTGCACCAGCACGTCCAGGCCCAGTAGCTCTTGTTCGCGGATGCACTGCTTGATCTGGCGTTCCATGAAGGCCCGATAGTCGGCATCGGCCAGCGCACCCCGCTTGAAATCCAAGCGGGCCTTGCGAATTTCCGGTGTCTGCGGAAAAGACCCTATCGTCGTGGTCGGAAACAACGGTAGATTCAATTCGGCCTGCTGCATGGCCCGCCGGATCGGGAACGGGCTGGCGCGCCGGTCGAGTTCCCCAACCGGACCGTTTGCGCGGCCTGACACGGCGCCGCCAAAACCCGCCGCGCGCCGCCGCGCCGCCACGGCCGCCTGCGCCGCGCCCCACTCCGGCTGAGCGGCATCCACGCCTTCGGCCAACGCCAGACGCAACAACTCCAATTCGGTTAACTTTTGTTTGGCGAACGCCAGCCACGGTTTGACGGCGGGGTCCAGCCCGGCTTCGCGTTCCAAATCGATAGGCACGTGCAACAACGAGCAAGACGGCGCCAGCCATACCTCGCCCGGAAATTCCCGCCGCACCCGTTCGACGGTCGCCAGCGCCGCCGCCAGATCGCTGCGCCAGACGTTGCGGCCGTCTATCAGACCCAGCGACAGCACCTTGCCGCCGTCCAGCCCGGCCAGCGCGTCGAGTTGCACGCCGCCGCGCGTCAGGTCCAGGTGCAAGCCGGCCACCGGCAACGCGCAAGCCAAGGCCGCGTTGTCGCCCACCCCACCAAAGTAAGTCGCCAGTAACAGCTTCGGCGCCGGCGCTTGCAGCTCGGCATAGGCTCGCGCGAACGCGGCGCGCCAATCTTCCGGCAAGTCCAAGACCAGTATCGGTTCGTCGATCTGCACCCATTCCACCCCCTGCTCGGCCAATCCTTGCAGAATTTGCCGGTACACCGGCAGCACGCGTTCCAGCAGGCGCAGTTTGTTGAAATTGCCGGCGCTTTTCGCCAGCCACAGCCAGCTGAGCGGGCCGAGCAACACCGGTTTGGGCCGGTAACCCAAGGCCTGCAACTCGCGGGTTTCGTCGAACAAGCGCCGGCTGGACAATGCGAAAACCTGGTCCGGGCTCAGTTCCGGGACCAGATAGTGGTAATTGGTGTCGAACCACTTGGTCATGTCCAGCGCCCGGCAGCCGATACCGTCCGCGCCGCGGCCGCGCGCCATCCGGAAATAGGTGTCCAAATCCACGTCGCCGCCGGCCCATTCAAAGCGCGACGGCACCGCGCCCAGCATCGCGCTGGTATCCAGCACGTGGTCGTAAAGCGAAAAATCGCCGACCGGCAGATAATCCAGACCGCAACCGGCCTGCAAATGCCAATGCTTGGCGCGCAGCTCGGCGCCGACCGCGCGCAGTTGGTCGGCGTCGATTTCGCCGCGCCAATAGCGTTCCAGCGCAAACTTCAGTTCGCGGCTTTTGCCTATCCTGGAAAAACCTAAATTGTGAATTTTTATCATCGATAACCGCCTATTGTTGAATGTTTAACAAGTCAGGCATTGTATTCAGGCAATTGAATGACGATAATCGATGTTTTCTCACTAACTCATGAGGGAAATTCATAACCCATGGAATTGATCCACTTGCGCATCCTGCTGGCCTTGCAGCGCCACGGCACCCTCGGCGCCGCCGCCGAAACCCTGCACCTGACCCAATCGGCGCTGTCTCACCAAATCAAAAACCTGGAACAGCGGCTGGGCGTGACGCTGTGGTACAAGCAAGGCCGCTCGCTGGTGCTAAGCCAGGCCGGGCGCTACTTGTCGGAAGTGGCCGAGTCGGTGATCGCCACCGTCGATTCGGCGGAAAGCCACTTGGCGCAGCTGGCCAAGGGCAAAACCGGCAAACTCACCATCGGCATCGAGTGCCACGCCTGCTACGAATGGTTCCGCAACATCCTGCAGCCCTACCTGCGCGCTTGGCCTGATTTGACCGTGGAAGTCACCTCGCGCTACCGCTTCGAGTCGCTCGAGGCCATCCGCCAGTACAAGCTGGACGCGGTGCTGACCTCCGACCCGGTGAACAACGGCCTGCTCAGCTACCAGCCGTTGTTCGATTTCGAGCTGGTGTTGATCGTCGCCGACAGCCATCCGCAGGCCGGCCGCGCGGAAATCATGCCGGCCGATCTGCGCGGCGAAACCGTGTTGACCTACCCGGTGGCCCGCGAGCGGCTGGACATGTTCCGCAAGGTGCTGCAGCCGGCCGGCATCGAACCCGCCGCTCACATCCAGGTCGAGGAGACCGACATCATGCTGCAACTGGCCGCCGCCGGCCGCGGCGTCTGCCTGCTGCCGGAATGGCTGCTGGCCGACAAATCCGCCAAGCTGAACCTGACCGGCCTGCGCTTCGCCGGCCTGCCGCTAAGCAAAACCATGTACCTGGCCTGCCGGCACGAGGATGCCGAATTGGAATATTTGCGCTGGCTGGTGGCGCATGCGGGTGGGGCGGTGGGATGAGACGTTTTAGATGTTAGATGGGAGTTTCCAGCGGATGTAAGTGGAGTGAAGGCGCGCGGAGTCCTGGGATGTCATCTGAAATAGATTGAACATCCCGAACTATTGCGAATATCCAATATCAACGGCACGGTTCTAAAAAATGTAGCATGTGCCGACGCAAGGCGGCGCATCTGTCGCGAACGGTGGGCCTGACGGCAGCACCCTATATTCCGCGCACCTTATGGCCTGGTCTCGGAAATTGAATAGCCAAAGCCATTCGATTGCGCATACACTGTGCGCATTAAAAGTACGCGAGGAATAGCCATGCAACCCGCCGTTAACCCGACTGCCCCCAAAAAAGCCGCCAATCTCAGTATCAACAGCGAGTTATTAAATCAGGCCAAGGCATTGCAGATCAATTTATCCGCCACGCTGGAGCGTGCGCTGACCGAAGCCATACGCGACAAGCAACGGCAGCAATGGCTGCAGCAAAACCGACAAGCTATCGAAGACTATAACCAACGTATCGAAACCGAAGGCTGTTTCAGCGATAGCTTGCGGAGTTTTTGATGGCGCAGTTCACCCTGTACCACAATACCAACCGCCAAACCCAAGGCCGCTATCCTTTTTTACTCGACGTACAGAACGATTTTCTCGATGCGCTGAAAACCCGGCTGGTGGTTCCTGCTATCAACCTATCCGGGCAGAAGCCCATCACCCATTTGAATCCGGTGTTTGAATTCGAACAACAGCAATACCAGCTAATGGTGCAGGAAATGGCGGCCATTCCCGCGAATAATCTGGGTGCCAAGGTGACGGAGTTGGTGGCATTGCGGAGCGAGATACTGGCGGCTGTGGATTTGTTGATTACGGGGATTTGATTGGGGAAGGTGTCGCTATCACGAGTAGATTCAATGCCGATTTCCGCACCGGCGGGCCTTATATTGGTTTGACGCGTAGCCTGGATGAAGCGGAATCCGGGATTGGGGGATATTGATTATTCGGTTTCGCTATCGCGACGGCTTTTTTAAGTCGGGTCTCGGCCCGACAGCCGAGATACTTTTCTTTGCGTGTCCAAAGAAAAGTATCCAAAAGAAACGACACCCCATGCCACTTTGATCCTGCGCTCCGGAGGGTTTGGACGGGGTTTTCGGAAGGGCTATCCATAGCCCTCCGAAAACGCGATGCATCCCTGCATCGCCCCTGTCGGGCAAATCCGTCCAAACCCTCCGGTGCTCGGCGCGGCATCAGGGGAGAAAACCATCCCAAAATCGAAGTTTATAAACTCAGGATCGGTAGGTCTGATTAGCGAAGCGTAATCGGACGCATGTCATCCGACGGTTTTCAATAATAAAAGCCTAAATAACAAATTGATTTCGCGGATCGAAAATCTCGGCATTCATGTTGCGCATAATGAATCCGTTTAATAACAAATCTTCAATTCATTTTAATGTTCTTCAAAATTTGACGAAGCTCATTTCGTAAAATACAACATTCGTCCAATTATGCTTCGCTAATCGGACCTACGCGGGCTGCAACCGGCCGGAATCGAGCCCGCCGCCCATATTCCGGTCGAGGAAACCGACATCAAGCTTCAACTGGCCGCCGCCGGCCGCAGCGTCTGCCTGCTGCCGGAATGGTTGCTGGCAGGTAAATCCGCCAAGCTGGACCTGACCGGCCTACGCTTCGCCGGCCTGTCGTTAAGCAAAACCATGTACCTGGCTTGCCGGCACGAGGATGCCGAGTTGGAATATTTAAGGTGGCTGGTGGCGCATGCGGGTGGGGCGGTGGGTTGAGGCGCTCCAGACGTTAATTGGGAGTTTCCGGCGGATGCTATTGCAGGATATGCTGACTTGTTTAGTAAAACACAGCATTCGTGCGGTTAGCGAAGCATAATCGGACCGACGCGGGCTATAAAAATAATATTTATCATGAGCGACTTGAATGAAATACTTGATTAATTAGATATTCCGCGCATCTTTTCTCGTTAGCGCTAAAAGTGACATTGTTTTTAAGCAAATGGTTGCAAATATTTTTTATGTCACTATTGGTTCTTTTTGTTTTTTGCAAAATATCATCAATATATCGTTTATTAAACTGATTTTCT
>NZ_JBYMAP010000062.1:0-19925 GCF_057766305.1 Methylomonas sp. BG-2
GTTGGCTGAGCGGCGCCGGATATTTCAAGTCGCTCAGGAGTCATTGGCTGAGCGGCACCGGGTATTTCAAGTTGCCTGGGAATCGTTGGCTGAGCAGCACCGGGTATTTCAGGTTGCCTGGGAATCGTTGGCTGAGCGGCGCCGGATATTTCAAATCGCTCAGGAGTCATTGGCTGAGCGGCACCGGGTATTTCAAGTTGCCTGGGAATCGTTGGCTGAGCGGAGTCGAAGCCGGCGTTTTGGCTATGGCTCGCATTCCGACACTCCGCCAGCCTATGCAATAGATTGCCATCGCCCGCTATCAGCGCCTGCTTCTTCCGACGGCTCCAGCCTTGAATCTGTTTTTCCCGGATATAGGCGCCTTCAATGCGCTCGCACTCCTCGCAATAAAGCAACTGGACCGGCAGTCGCTTAGCGGTGTGCTTGGCGCCCAAGCCATTTTGGTGTTCCCACAAGCGCCGCTCCAAATCCCAGGTACTGCCGGTGTAATAGCTGCCGTCCGAGCATTGCAGAATATACAAGTAAGGCATTGCGTCGCTCCGCAAAAGATTCGGCTAGGTTCGCCGAGTTGAGCGGCTAACTGCGTTAAGCCGGAAGCGCCGTTCGCTGACGCTGGCCGAAGCCACGTTCGCGAGCGGAGCAGCGTTCGCTGAGCGGAGCCGAAGCGAACATCGCGAACAACCCGTCGGGCTCCGCTCGGCTTCGACTACCTCGACTTCGACTCCGCTCGGCTTCGACTCCGCTCGGCTTCGACTCCGCTCGGCTTCGACTCCGCTCGGCTTCGACTCCGCTCAGCCGGCGGAGTGGCCGACGGAGTTAGTCGGCGTCGTTGAACTCGGCGTCTTCGTCTTCCTGCGCCGGAGCGGTGGTCACGCGGCTGGCGAAGGCTTTGTCGCGGATGGCTTTTTCCAGTTCCTCGGCGATTTTGGGATTGTCGCGCAGGAATTGCTTGGCGTTGTCCTTGCCTTGGCCGATCTTGTCGTTTTGATAGCTGTACCAGGAGCCGGATTTTTGGATGAAGCCGAATTCGACGCCCAAATCCACCAGTTCGCCGAAAAAGGACACGCCTTCGCCGTACAGAATTTCGAAGTCGGCTTGCTTGAACGGCGGCGCGACTTTGTTTTTGACGATCTTGACCCGGGTTTCGTTGCCGATGACTTCGTCACCTTTCTTGATCGCGCCGATCCGGCGGATGTCCATCCGCACCGAGGCGTAAAACTTCAGCGCGTTGCCGCCGGTGGTGGTTTCCGGGTTGCCGAACATCACGCCGATTTTCATCCGCAACTGGTTGATGAAGATCACCAGCGTGTTGGAGCGTTTGATGTTGGCGGTGAGTTTGCGCAGGGCTTGCGACATCAAACGCGCTTGCAGGCCCATGTGCGAGTCGCCCATGTCGCCTTCGATTTCGGCTTTCGGGGTTAACGCCGCCACCGAGTCGATGACGACGATGTCGACCGCGCCGGAGCGGACCAGCATGTCGGTGATTTCCAGCGCCTGCTCGCCCGTGTCGGGCTGCGATACCAGCAAGTCGTCGATGTTGACGCCGATTTTTTGGGCGTAGATCGGGTCCAGCGCGTGCTCGGCATCGACGAAGGCGGCGGTGCCGCCCAGTTTTTGCACTTGGGCGATGGTTTGCAGCGTCAATGTGGTTTTACCGGAAGATTCCGGGCCGTAGATTTCGATGATCCGGCCGCGCGGCAAGCCGCCGCAGCCCAGCGCGATGTCCACCGACAGCGAGCCGGTCGAAACGACTTCGATGTCGCGGGTCGCGGCGACATCGCCCATCCGCATCACCGAGCCCTTGCCGAATTGTTTTTCGATTTGCATCAGCGCCGCGCCCAGCGCCTTTTTCTTGTTCTCGTCCATTGTTGCCTGCCTTGGTTTGGCTACTGAAAGCCAGCGATTATCCCATAGGCCAAGGCCTTGAAACAGCTTTTCTCGCGGCCGGATCAGGCGAACAGCGCGGCCGCCTGGCGCGGGTTGTACGGAAAATACAAATGCAGATAGGAGGCTTGCAAGCGGCCGAGCCGGTAATACGCCTCGGCTTGGCCGTGATGGCGACGGGTGGACGAATGGGCGTGCGGCGCCAGATCGGTTTGCAAGGTCGAGAAATGAAAACTGTGGCCGCGAATTTCGCCGTGCTCCAGTTCCAGACTGTGCATGCCCAGATTGGCCAGTTGAGCTTGCATCTTGGCCTGTCCGGGCAACAGGCCGACCATTTCGGCGGCGTGGCCGTCGCGGTCGGCCAAGCTGTCCAGCAAATACAAAAAACCGCCGCATTCGGCGTAAATCGGCTTGCCGGTTTGGTGGTGGTCGCGTAGGGCCTGCTTCATTGCCAGGTTGCCGGCCAGTTCGGCCAAGTACAATTCGGGATAACCGCCGGGCAGATAGATCGCGTCTGTTGCCGGCAAGTCGCTGTCGGCCAGCGGCGAGAAGAAGGTCAAGGTCGCCCCCAAGGCTTGCAGGCAGTCCAGGTTGGCCGGATAGAGAAACGAGAACGCCGCGTCCCTGGCGACCGCAATACGCCGGCCGGCCAGCAGGCGCGGCGGTGCGGGGACGGAAGCCGGTTCGAACGCCACCGGGTCCGGCAAGCGGCAATCGCTGAGCAGCTCGGCGGCGCGGGCCAGGCGCTGATCCAGATCGGTGATTTCGCCGGCTTGGTGCAAGCCCAAGTGGCGCTCCGGCAGGCCGATCGCGGCGTCGCCGAGCATCGCCGCCAGCAACGGCATGTCTTCGGGTAGGGCTTCGGCCAACAAATTGGCGTGGCCGGCGCTGCCAACCTTATTGGCGATTACGCCGGCGAAAGCCAAACCCGGACGGTAATGAGCTAAACCGTAGGCCACCGCGGCAAAGGTTTGCGCCATGCCGTGGGCGTCGATCACCGCCGCGACCGGCACGCTCAGCGCTTGCGCCAAATCGGCGCTGCTGCTGTCGCCGTCATACAAGCCCATCACGCCTTCGATCAAAATCAGATCGGCTTCGCCGGCGGCGCGATACAGCAATTCGCGGCAGTGCGCCTCGCCCATCATCCACAGATCGAGCTGGTAGGCCGGACGGCCGGCGGCATGGGCCAAAATCTGCGGATCGATGAAGTCCGGCCCGGTCTTGAACACCCGCACCTCGCGGCCGAGTTGCCGGTGGTAATAAGCCAGCGCGGCGGTGACCGTGGTTTTGCCCTGGCCGGAAGCCGGCGCGCTGATCAGGATGGCCGGGCAATGCTGAGCGGGCCCGAGGTTGGCGTTGCTCATCCTTCAGTCCCTACGGTAAAACCACATTTGATAAATGCTGAGCAGAATTTGCACGCCCATCGACAAGCCCATCAGCGCGCCGCTCAGCACGACCACGTAGGCGAATTCGCGGACATGTTTGGTGACGAACCAGGAGCCCACGTCCAGCAACATCGCCACGAACGGAATCACCACCGCGATGCGCTTGACGTAAATGTTCATGTCGCACAATAAAAAGATCTTGCCGATGAAAAACAGGATGAAGGCGATGCCGAACAAATGAATGTGCGACACTCTAACCAAGACCGGAATCGACGCCCCGCCGGTGTGGGCGACTTCAGCCACGCCGGCGAAAGTCGTTAAATCCGGTAGAGAAGGATTGGCGGCGGGATTGTGGCAATGCACGCAATCGCGGTTCAAAATCGGCGCGATGTTTTCGTCGTAACCCATCTGTTCGGCGCCGTCCTGTATCCACTTCTGGATTACTTCCTTATCGCTTTTGTATTTCAGATTGGGTTCCATGATGCCGTTGATCGCGGCGCCCAAGCGGGTTTGACTGTTGGAACCGTGGTACATGATGACGATGTCGTCTATCGACAAGCCGCGCTTGCCGTCCCGGCCTTGGTGGGTATAGTACATATTGACCAAGGCCATCAGATAGCCCAAGCCTATCGTCAATAAAAACACGGTGTTGAGGATACGTTCGCTGACCGAAATATCCTTGAAACGGGTGTATTGCTTGCCCATGCGATCCCTCGGAGATTGTTTGGACGGATAGTTTAGCTCGGCCAAAAAAGACCGGCACGCGAAGTGCCGGTCAAGCAGGGGCCACGAGGTTTATCGAAGCAGTGCGACATTCCGATCCGATATGGGGTTGGGAGCGACAAATTCAACGCCCCGTTCAGCAACGGACAACCCGGCAACCTGCCAGAGCGCTAAAAGTTGACGAATATCGACGCCATCCCCAAATGATGCATCGTCATATTCACGTGTTTGGCATCTTCCAGATATTGATTCATATAGCCGATCTCGGTACGGACATGGCTGTTGAAATTCCAGCCGAACCCGGCGAACGCCCGATTTTGATCGAAACCGGATTTGCCGCCCCAGTCGGTGGTATTGACCCGGTAAAACGCTTCGTCCCAAGCCACTAGGCTAAAGCGCGGCTCGAACTCGAACGGATGCACAAATTTGATCATTTGCCGGGGACGCTCGCGGACTTGGTTGCCGCGCAGGAAATTGCTTTCCCACATCGTTCTGAAGGTAAACGTTCCAATGTCGGTCGGCAGCACGTAACGAAAGGCCGGCCAAAAGTCCTGTTGGGAAATGTAGGGCTTATTCTGGTTTTGGGTCGGCAACCAGGTGTAACCCAGCCAGATCGTGGCTCGATCACTTAGCGAGTAGCCCAGCGCGCCGCGCACCATGCCTTGATACCAGTGTTCCCAGTTGCCGTCGAAACGGCTCTGGCCTTCCACCCAAACTCTGGCCTTTTCCAGATCCGGGTTGACGGCCTTCAGACCGCCTTCGCCAACCATTTGCAGCCAGGCGCCGGTATCCTCGGCTAATTCGCCGGCTTGCGCGGTGCAGGCCACGGCTAAAACCAGCGTTGTTAATAACATTCGATTCGGGGTCATTTCGGTTCTCCGACGGCAAGGTTTGGATTCGCTACCCGACTCTCGGGCATGCCTCCGGCCTGGGCGCCGCTGCGGCGCCTTGCGGCAAGAGGGGGAAAGGGTTACAGGGCGTTAAGGCCGCTCAGACACTCAATTTTCGGCGCGTGGCCAAGTGGTGGTCCGAGTAGGAGTGGTGGTCGTCCAAACCGACAATCTGGCAGCGGCCGCCGGCGTGGTTGTATTCCTCGGCGTAATGATGAATGAACTCCATCACGGTATGGTCGATCAATTCGGCGTCGGTTAGATCGAAGAACACGTTTTGTCGATCCGGGAAATCCGCCAGCAAACTTTTCAGACTGATGAAGTTGGAGAACACCGCCGCGCCGCTGACCGCGATGTGATAGGTATCGTCGCTGGTTTGATTGACATGGTAAGCCATCGAAAAGATATTGCCGGGCTTCAAACCGCGACTGACGTGAATCAATAGTTCGACAACGATACCGATCGCCACGCCAACCAGTAAATCGGTGGCAATCACGCCGATGATCGTAATCACGAACACCGCGAAGTTGTCCAAACCGACGGTCAAGGTTTTGGCGAACTCCTTCGGCGAAGCCAAGCGAAATCCGGTAAACACCAACAAGGCCGCCAACGAGCTCAACGGGATTTCATGGATCAAGCGCGGGAACAAGGCGACGAAAATCAGCAAGAATAAGCCGTGGAAGAAATTGGCCCAGCCCGTTTTGGCGCCGTTGTTGATATTGGCGGAGCTACGGACAATCTCGGCAATCATCGGTAAACCGCCGATCATGCCGGAAATAAAATTACCGACGCCGACCGCCGCCAAATCGCGGTTCAATTTGGAATTGCGTTTATACGGATCGAGTTTGTCCACCGCCGAAGCGCTGAGCAAACTCTCCAAACTGCCGACCAACCAGATTGTCACGACCGCGACCCAAAACTCGCTTTCGGCGATTTTCGAAAAGTCCGGAAAGTAAAAACCGGACATGAAATTTTCAGGTACCGCCACCAAAAAGGCCGGACCGACGCTGAATTCGTGGTGCGGTAAAATTTTCGCATCCGGCAAAAACAGGTATTGGTGGATATGGTCCAAATCGAAAAACTGCCCCAAGGCCAAGCCCAGCATCACCACCAGCAGCGGTGCCGGAATCATTTTCAAGCTCGGCTGTTTGATAACCGACCACAGGATCAACAACGCCAAACCGCACAAACCGATCAACGAAACCTCCGGGTTCATTTCGACGATCGAATGCGGGATTTCGGCGATCGTCCCCAACAGAGTCTTGGCTTCCGGCTTGACGCCCAGCAAGGTATGAATCTGCTTGGCCATGATGATGATGCCGATCGCCGCCAACATGCCATGCACCACCGAGGACGGAAAAAACGCGCTCAGTTTGCCGGCTTTAAAGACGCCGAGCAGTACCTGCAACACGCTGGCAACCACGATGGCGGCCAAGGTGTAGCGGTATCCGGCCATCGCATCGCCCTGCCCGAGCGATTGCACCGCATCAACGATAACGACGATCAAACCGGCTGCCGGACCGTTGATCGTCATATAGGAGCCGTTGATCCGCGAGACCACCACCCCACCGATAATCGCGGTGATAATACCCGCCATCGGCGGAAAACCGGACGCCATCGCAATGCCCAAGCACAGCGGTAACGCGATCAAAAACACCAGAAAACCGGACAGCAAATCGCTACGCCAATTTTCGATCAACCCCGGTATACCTGTTTTCGGTAAAGCTGCAGTGGATGCTTGCGACATGGTGAATCTCAGCTAAATGGAAAACCACTGTTAAGCCAAAAATGTGCCAAGCCCTGCAAGCGCTAATGAACACAAGGTTTGCACGGCGTTGGCTCGCGGCCGATCGCCGGGCGCTCCGCCAGGCTGGTTTATTAAAACCACTCACCTTGGTTGAAATCCACCACGCGCGCGATTTGCACCATTCGCATCGGCAACCGCGAGTGAATGCCCTTGACCTTAAAAAGCGCATTTGGGTGATGAAAAATCCCGTTCGGGCTGAGTTTGTCTAAGGGCGGGCGGGATTTTTCGCTCACCCGTTACGCTGAAAGTCATCTTTAATTTGCCAGAGCGATGCAGAGCCTTCATCACCCTCGCCCCCGATCAACGCCAGCGCGCCGATTTCCAATCCGCCCGCGCGCCCTACCCCTCTCTGAAAAAAACACTGTCCTGATTTCTGACCAAGACGGTGCGCGCGCCGCACCCAATCAAACCGCCCGACCGTGGCCGGTGTCCGGTTGAAAACAACCGGCCACCCCGGCGATTTGCACCGAAGCCTCCCGATACTTCCAGATTACACATTAACATTCAATCACTTATAAGCAGGCACGGCTTATGCTTTGCGAGAATAAAGGCCGGCATGCCCCTAGGTAAGCCGGACGCGCATCGGGCAACCCGCCGAACTCGGGTTTTCCGGCTCTGTTCTTTTGATACGAGGTTGATGTACCCATGACGGTTTCCAAGCCCACGACACCGCTAACCGATCAGCTACTCGGCAACGCCGGCGGCTTTGATCTGGATGCGGTGATCGAACACATTGCCCATTGGCTGCCCACTCAAGGCCCGCTGAAAGATTTTATCCATCACAACACGCTGCACGCGGTGCAGGACAAGCCCTTCCATGAAGGCGTGGCGATTGCCGCTCGCATTTTTGGCGCCCGGGGCTATTTGCCGCTGGCGGACTATCAAAACCGCTACCGGCAAGGCCGCATTCGCGACGACGCCATCGACTGGGCCTTGGCGCACTGCGATTGCCCTGAGGCCGAGCGGGCGGCGCTGCGGGAACGCTTGTTCGAAGACGACAAACACAGCCACTATCCCCCCATTTCGCTGGCTAACCACGGCATACGCACGCATTGGATGACAACCCTGGAAGTCGATTTGAACGCGTTGGCGCATCCGGTGGTATTCCGCCTGCTGAGCAACTTTCTCGACCAAGGCATTAGTCGCTGGACCTTGGCCAAGGACGGCGAAAGCTTCTGGGATTGCCTGCTGCGCTTGACGCAAAACAGTTTGCTGCCGCTCTATCCGTTTCATATCGCCGAAGTGCGCGAGTTGTTGAATCAAGGACCGGATCAGGTCATCGCCCATTGCCTGGAACGCATGGTCGGCATCGAATCCTGGTACGAACAATACCTGTTGGAATTGCTGCTGTCTCATCCCGGTTGGGCCGGCATGGTCAGATTGATCGAACTCAATCCGCAAGCCTTGCTGGCGAAGCGGACGATTTCGCTGAAACAATTGATCGCTTTCGAATTGGCCTGCGAACTGGCGTTTCTGACCAAAAAACGCGGCAAGCAGTTTACCAACATCGCCAAACTCCCCCGGCTGAACAGCGTGCCACGTTTTGAACACCAGGTCGCCGATCTGGCGATTCCGCTGCGGCTGCGGGTCTGGCACGAAGCGATGGAATGGAGCATGCACAGCGAGTTGTTAGCCGCCTTGGCTACCCCCCTAGTTGCGCCAGCAGAACCGGGTTCGGCCAAGGTCAAACCGTCCGCTCAGGCCTTGTTTTGCATCGACGACCGGGAATGTTCTCTACGCCGCCATCTGGAGGAAATCGATCCGGCCATCGAAACCTTCGGCGCCGCCGGTTTTTTCGGCATAGACTTTTTATATCAGGGCTTGGACGACGTTTACCCGGTCGCCCAATGTCCGGCGGTCATCACGCCCAAGCATTTGATACGGGAGGAATCCCCCCACCCGCATCCCAAAAAAACCAAAGCCAAAAACCCACGTTTGGCCGGCATGCATTTTTCGGCGCATTCGATGTTTCGCGGCTGGCTGTTCACCCAGACCATAGGCTTAGGGTACGCGGTCCGCTTGGCCTGGAACGTGTTCCGTCCCGGCGCGGGCGTTCCCAAGGTTCAGCAACTCAGCGAGGTGGAAGCTCACTCGCATCTGCACTTATTACGGGAAAACGACGAGCCGACCCCGGAGGGTTATTTGCTGGGCTTCTCGTTTCCGGAGATGGCCGACCGGGTTGGCGGTTTGTTGCGCAACATTGGCCTAACCCAAAATTTCGCGCCGCTGGTGGTCATCGTGGCCCACGGCTCCAGCAGCGTCAACAACCCGCACTTCGCGGCCTACGATTGCGGCGCCTGTTCCGGTAAGCCGGGCGCGCCGAATGCCCGTGCCTTTGCCTGGATGGCCAACCATCCGTCGGTGCGCGACATTTTGCGCGAACGCGGCATTTCGATTCCGGACGAAACCTATTTTGTCGCCGCGCTGCACAACACCAGCCGGGATGAGATCAGCTACTTCGATCCGAACGCCTACCGGCACCGCGATCTCAACAACCTGCATGCGTTCAAGCATGCAATGCAGCTCGCTTTACTGCGCAATGCCCGCGAACGCTGCCGCTGGTTCGAACTCGGCCCGCGCTCGCATTCCAACCAGGAAGCCCACCGCCACGTCCTGGCGCGCGCCTCGTCGATTTTCGAACCGCGTCCGGAGTACAACCACTCCAACAACCTGTACTGTCTGGTCGGCCCCAGGGCGTTGAGCCGCCGGTTGTTTTTGGATCGCCGCTCGTTCTTGCATTCCTATGAACCGGATAGCGATCCGCACGGCGAAATCCTGGCCAAGATCCTGACCGCGATCATTCCGGTCTGCGGCGGTATCAACCTGGAGTACCTGTTTTCCCGTATCGACAATTCGGTCTACGGCGCCGGCACCAAGCTGCCGCACAACGTGATCGGCTTGCTGGGCGTTGCCAACGGCGTCGAGGGCGACTTGCGTACCGGCCTGCCGCAACAAATGATCGAGGTGCATGAACCGGCCCGGCTGCTGATGGTAATCGAGCAGCGCCGGGACGTCGTCGATCAAGCCCTGGCCCGAATCGGCGATCTGAAGGAATGGCTGGACAACGACTGGATACGCTTCGCCTGCCGCGATCCGGCCAATCGCCAGCTGTTTTATTACTCGGCGAGGGGCTGGGAAGCCGTGGAAATCCCGGCGTCGTTGCGACCGCCGGCCGCGCCGCATTCCGAACGGATTATCGTCGGCAAAACCGAAACGATACCGGTCCATCATTTACTCGGGAGACCCGCATGAACGGCTTGATACTAGCCAGTCTGTTTTTACCGATGCTCGGCTTTTTTCTGATTCTGGCGTCGTCGCCCGATGAACACCGCATCGCCAGAATCAGCCTGTGGACCGCTCGCTTGATGGGCACCAGCGTCCTGACCCTGCTGGCGACATGGGCCGCTTACGGCTTTCCGGACCATGAATTCGTCTGGTTCGATTTGTACGCCAGGGGCGACTATCGCTTTCCGATCCTGTTTTATCTGGATGCGGTCGGCGCCACCTACCTGTTTTGCGCCTGGGCGATTTTCGCGATCATCGTGCGCTATTGCCGAGTCTATCTACACCGGGAACCCGGCTATAAGCGGTTTTTCCTGACCATTTTCGGCTTTAGCTTTGGCTTGAATCTGGTGATATTGTCGGGATCGATCGACATGCTGTTTGCCGGCTGGGAGATGGTCGGCGTTTGTTCGTTTTTGCTGATTGCGTTTTACCGGCACCGGCCGCAACCGGTCCGTAACGCACTGCGCGCCTACACGATCTACCGGTTTTGCGACGTCGGCCTGCTATTGGGCGCCTGGATGAGCCATTTATTGTTTCACGAGAGCCAACACTTCAGTGAGCTGGCCAACTTGTTCGACCACGCCGCGATGCCGCCGGCCGGTTACGCCTCGCTGTTGTTTTTGTCGTGGTTGATCGTGATCGCCGCTTCCGGCAAATCGGCGCAGTTTCCGTTTTGCTTTTGGTTACCGCGGGCAATGGAAGGGCCGACCCCGTCCAGCGCGATTTTTTACGGCGCCTTGTCCATCCATTTGGGCGTGTTCTTGTTACTGCGGACGATGCCGATCTGGAGCTATCACTTGCTGAGTCGTCTGGTCGTGTTGGCGATCGGCTTGCTCACCGTTGTCGTCGCCAGCTTGTCGGAGAAAACCCAATCCAACATCAAGGGCCAGATCGCCTATGCGTCGATCACTCAGGTCGGCTTCATGTTCGTCGAGCTGGCGCTAGGTTTGCAAGCGCTGGTCTTGGTGCATTTTCTCGGCAACGCCTTCTTGCGTTGTTATCAATTGCTGGTATCGCCGTCCATCGTCGCCCACTTGCTGCGGGTGGAAGGATCGGTGGATACCGACTTCGTCATCAAGCCCAGCGCGATGCGCGACCGCTTGCCCTACTCAATTCGCGACACCTTGCCCGGCGTATTGCAGAATACCTTGTACGTGTTCGCGTTGCAGGAAGGCAATCTGGAACGGCTGGTGCGAATGACTTTGTGGGACCCGCTGAAGGCCATCGGCAGCCGAGCCAACGCGGTGCGGCCGGCGATTAAATACTGGGTGCTCTTTTCGGTTTTGGCTTTGATACCGCTGGCGAAACTTCAACAGTCGGTCGATCCAGTTTATTTGTCGATGCCGGTGTCGTTAGCGATGGTGATCGCTACGCTGAGTGCGTTCAGCCAAAACCGCCATCCGCTCCGGGTGTGGCACGCGATCGCGCTGAGCTGCCTGCTGGCCGGCGCGGCGGTTTGGATGATGACGCCGGAGGCCGCTCCCGATGTCGCGTTGTTTGCCAGCGGCATCGTGCCGTCCTGGCTGCTGGGGATATTCGTGCTGAAGCGCCTGTCGCGCGAGACCGAGTTCGCGGTGATGCCGTTCCGGTATCGGGCGCTGGCCGAAACCGAGCCAGGCTGGTCCCTGCTGCTGTTTTTGAGCTTTTTGGGATTGGTCGGCTTTCCAATCACGCCGGCCTTCTTGGGCGAAGACCTGCTGCTGGCGCACGCGACGAATCAGCATCCCTGGTTCGCGCTGCCGATCACGATCGCTTTCGTCGTCAACGGCATCGCCGCCGCTCGGGTTTTCGTCAGATTGTGCATGGGCCGGCCGGCCGAGGTTCGGCCGTTGGAAACTTGACCCGGCTGGATAGCCGGCCCATGGGAAACGCTCGGTCAGATTACAGCGTGGCGGCGAGCGCCGGATAGAGCTGGAACAGCATGAACAGACAGGCGCCGCACACCAGCAAGGCCAGCAGACTAAGCTTGGCAAGCCGCCGCCACAGTCCGTTGGAAACCTTGCCGGCCAGCAACACGCCGGTACTGAACACGCCGCCCATGACCGCGGCGGGCAGTCCCCAAATGCCGAGGTAACCGGGCAAAATCAGCAACAGTAGCGCTTGCAAACCGCTGCCGGACAATTCGCAGAACAATGGCGTACGGGTATCGGCGCCGGCGTAAAAATAGCGGGCCAGCAACGCGTTCCAGCTGCCGAACACGATAGACAGTGCAAACAAGGCCAGCAGCAATGGCAACGGCCCTTGGCTCAAGCCGGCCGGCAATAATTTGGCCACCAATAGCGGCGAGATCAATATCATTCCGGCCACCGGCAGCAAGGTCAGCCGCGTGCAAATCGACAAGCCCCGGTGCATCAGGCGCAAGCGGCTCTGGTCACCTTCGCCGCTCATTTTGCCGAGCAGTACTTGATTCAAACCCATTAACGCAATCAGCGGAATATTCACCAATTTGCGCGCCAGATTGACCAGCGTCACCGAACCTTCACCCAACAAGGACGCGGTCAGCCGTTCTAACAAGGCCAAGCCTTGGCTGGCGCCGCTACTGAGCAACAAGGGCCAAAGCTGGCGCCACACCAGTGCAAATTCGCCCTTCGCGCCAGCCAGCCAGGGCCGCCAGCCGAATCCCCAGGCGGCGGGGAACAGTACCAAAGCCATCAGTGCGCTGCCGGCCAGAAAACTCTGCGCCAGCCAAATTTCATCGGCCTGTTTGCCGGCCCATCCCAGATAAACCACCGGCGGCAGATTGAACAGCAAAGACCCCAAGCCGGACAGCAGAAAACGGCCGGCGGCTTGCAACGGCACGGTCAACACCGCGTGCGCCAGAAAACCGGGAATCGTGAACGCCAGCCAGATTAAAGCCTCGGCACCGCGTTCGCGGTCCGCGTCCGCCAAACCGGGCCCGACCCAGCCGATCAATAGCGGCGCCGCCGCTGCAATCGCCAGCGCCAAGCCAAGGCCGGCAGCCAGCCAATGGGTGATTTGACCACTCAACCAGTGTGGCTGAGCCTGGAGCTCCGCGCGCTGCCACAGCGGCAACATCGCCGCCGACAGTATTCCGCCCGCCAGCATGACCCGAATGGCCTCGGGCAGAAACATCGCCACCAGAAAGGCGTCGGTCTTGGCACCGGCGCCCCAATCGGCGATCAACAGCCATTCCCGGCCGAAGCCGGCCACCAAGCCGGCCAGCGTGGCCAGCGTCAATAGCAGCGTCGAACCCAGCATTTAGTAGAACAGGCAGAACAGCCCCTTGCCGCCGACTTTGTAAGTCAACTCATGGGGGCGTTCGCCCATCGGCTTGGCACCCATGCCGCCGACGATCTTGTAGGGAGCGATTTCCTTGCTGACCACGGTGTTGGCGGTCACCACCGCGCCCTTGCCGATCTTGGCGCCGTGCCCGACCAAAGCGCCCGTGGCGATCCAGACATAGTCCTCGATATAAATCGGCGCCGATACCGACCAAAATTCCGGCGCTTCCAAATCGTGGGTGCCGGCGATGATCTTGGCGTGCGAAGCCACGGCAACGTGGTCGCCGATGATCAAGCCGGCGCGGGCGTCGATCTGGCAATGCCAGGCAATGCAGGTGTCTTCGCCGATCACTAAGTTTTCGACGCCGATGATTTCGGTATTCCGCCAAATCGACGACCCCTTGCCAATCTTGGCGCCCCCCAGCCTCAACCAAGCAATCCGCAGATGGTGACTGGGAATTTTATTGATCAAAATGTTGTACCACTGCTCCCAAGCCCGCAACCAACGATCTTTTAAGGTCGGCCAATTGATCCCGTAAGCCGGCACGAACGTGGTCGGGATTTCGTCGCGCAACAAGGCGTAAAACCGCCGCGCCAGCGGTTGCTCGATCCGTTTTTCAATGTTGACCGAGCAAATCGACACCCGCGGATGGTCCGCATCGCCTTCTTCGAAAGCAACATCGTTAGCCAACATCCACTCGTAGGCCGCGAGTAGCTCGCCGGCGTCTACCGCCAGTTTTGCGGCGTAGTCGGGCAAACGATCGCGAACGGCGTTGGAATGGTAAATGCGGTGTTTCATCGCGTGTCTCTCCTGTTTTGTCCGGTAATTAACAAAGGATCGCCCTCGATCGCCAAGCGCCGCGCCGAATGCAGGCCAAGGGCCATGATCATCCAGAACAGAGCGACTAAAACCATCGTAAAACTGTAATAGTGATCGAACAGGCCGGTCAGCAAGGCCGACAGCAAACCCGCGCTGCTGCCGATCCAAACCGCCCGTTCGCGGTTCAACAGATTCAGCCAACCGCGCGGCTTGGTCTCGCGCCACCAAGCCACCGTCACCGCGATAAACAGCAACATGCCGGGAATTCCGGTTTTATAAATAAAATTCAGCCAAAGATTGGAAATGCCGAGCAAACCGGTATTCGGCGGCGGCGGATCGGTTTTGAAACCGATACCCAGCGGATAGCGGGCCATTGCGTCCGGAAAGCGCCGATATTCGTCCATCCGAATTTCAGTACTGGCATTGGTGGACGAAAAAGTCGTGGACAAACGCTCTTGCAGCGGCGGATAAAACAACACCAAGGCCACAACCAATACCGTCGCGGTGCCGATAATCCGTCCCGCGCCCGGCACCCGCAGCCAGGTCAGCCACAGCAAGACCAGCGCCAGACTGACGATGGCTCCTCGAGACATGCTGAACAACAAGCCGGCCGCACCCATCAGCGCCACCGCCCACCCCAGCAGACTCCGCCAACCGCTTTGAAAGCGGGCGTAGAAGTAGGCCAACGGCAAAAATAATACCAGCACGCCGCCGGTGAGATTGGGATGCACCCACGGCGAGGCCATCCGGCTGAAATTGGCCGAGAAAATATCCTTGACGGCTTCGGGGTGCGCATATTTGAGCTTTTCCAAAACCGGGATGAAGGTATTGGCGTTGCGGTCCTTCAGAAAATAAAAAATCGACAGCGTCAGCATCGCCAACGTTCCGAGTAGCAACGCAACGAGTAGTTTGTCGCGCTTGCGGTCGTCGTCAATCAAAATCGGCACCAACAATAACGTGGAAACGTTCATCAGCCAGCGTATCCAGTTGACGACTCCGCTACCCTCGGCCTGAATGGTCAATTGGCCGACCGCGAACGGAAGCGCGCTAAACAGCATCAGCCAAATCAGCTGCCGCTCGGTGCTGCCGACCACCCAACGGTAGCGACGTATCGTCAATTGCCAGAAAACGCCGAGCCAGGTCAGCGCCAGCAACGCTTCGGACACCGTGATCCGTATTCCCAACTGTACCGTCGTATAAGGAATCAAGGTGGCGAAGAATGCGAACAGCAATAACCCCAACAGCGGACAGCGCACGACGGTGATGGTCATCGCCAGCGCCACCAGCGCCAGCAAGGTTTTGGCCGGTTCCAAAAGCGTCAGCAAGCCGCCGAACAGCAAGCCCAATGTGACGGCCAGCAGTTTGCCCTGTATGGCCATCAGCGGTCGGCGTGTATCAAATCTTCGACCAAGGACCAAACCCGCCGGGTATATTCGGGCATGGCGTAGCGGGCCGCCCATTGCCGAGCGCTATCGGGGTCGCGATCCGGAGCGGCGCCGGCCAAGCGCCGCATCAACATTTGCAGCGCCTCGCCGTCCAACGGTGAAAATCGCGGCGCGGACGGCGGCGCCACCTCGTCCAGCGCGGAACCGGTGGCCACCGCCACCGGCGTACCATGGCCCAACGCCTCGACCACCGGCAAGCCGAAACCCTCGGCCAGCGAGGGCTGCCAAAGGCGATCGGCATGGGCGTAAAGCGCCGCCAGTTCGGCATCGCTCAGACCGCTCATCATTGTCAGACCGGGCAAATCGCGCTGGTCCGCCGGTAGGTCCTGGGGATGACCGACCAATACCAAGTCCGGAATTTGGTCACCACCAGCTCTGACCAGCCGCCAGTTTTCAATGAACCACGGAATGTTTTTGCGCGGCTCGCGAGTCCCCACCACCAACCAATACCGATCGGGCACGCCATCCGGCGTAGCTTCGACGACGGCGGCCGACGCCGGCACGGCATTGGGCAGTACTGAAATACGCCGCGCCTGTTTGGGAAACCATCGGGCTGCTTCGCCGGCGGTAAACGCGGACGGCGACCAGATCGCATCGGCCAGTCGCACCGAATGTGCAATCCCGACCCGGTCTATCCACCGATAAACCAGGGCTCTAACGCGGCTGGCATGATGGTTTTGCATCGTCAATTGAAACACGTCGTGCAACAGCAGTGCGTAACGGGTACCGACCACGCGCTTGACCGGCAAACCGGTATTCGCGGTCGCGATATACAAATCCAAATGTTGAGCTTCGACGGCTTTCGGCAAGAATGCCCACTCGAATTTGAGGCGTTCGCGCGGGCGGTGCAATCCTTCTGCCGGACTGGGCGAATCCGGGCATAGCAGGTTTTGCCGCAACGGATGATCGGCGGGAGCCGCGCTAAAACGGAAGACTTCCGCTCCGCCGTCGATCAAGGCTTGTTCCAGCGCCAACACCTGCCTGGCGATACCGGAAAACGGCGCCGCCACCACCGGGCGATAATCAATTCCCACGCGCATCGGTCATTTTCCGGTAAACGGATTCCAATTGATCGGCGGCTACCCGCCAATCGTGATGATCGGCCGCATAACGCCGCCCGGCCTCCCCCATGGCGCCAGCTCGCGCCGGGTCGCGTAAACTGTTGGCCAAGGCGAATGCGAGACCGTCGGCATCGTCGCCACGGGCATACTCGATATCGGCTTGCAAACTTAATCCGGACACACCCTGGCTGGTGCTGACCAACGGTAAACCTGCCGCCAGGGCCTCCAGCACCTTGAGTTTGGAACCGCCGCCTTCGCGCAGCGCGGCGAGAAACACCGCCGAACGCCGTTGCTCCACGGTCAAATCGGCGACGAAACCGCGCCATTCCACGCGGGGGTCGGGCCATTGCCCGGCCCATTTTTCCGGCATTGCGTAGCCGCAGATCGCAAGCTTCGCCTCCGGCATTCGCTCCCACACCTTGGGCATGATGTCGTTCAGACACCATTCCACCGCGTCGCGGTTGGGCGGGTATTCGAAATTGCCGACAAATAAAATACGATGGCTCGTTAAGTCCGGACCGACGGCAGCGAATCCGCGAGTATCAACGCCGTTTATCACCACATCCACGGCGCGGCCCGCAATCCGTCCCAATTCGGCGGCATCATTTTCAGTGACCGCGACCAAACGGGCCGGCGCCGCTAGCGCCGTCTTCTCCCAGTGTCGATAGCGCCATTGATCGTAAACCACGAAAGGCCACACCCATTTCGGCAAATGCTGGTAGGTCGCCGCGCCGAGCGAGGACTCGACGTTGTGCTCGGTCAATACAAACGCTTGCCGCCTGTCCCGCAAAGCGCGCAAATACGGTTGCAGCGCATAACTGTGTTCGATCTGGACAATATCCCAAGGCTCTTCCAGCAATTGCGCAAACTGGTTTTCCAATGCCGGTGCCAGTCCGTTAACGCTGGTCAGCAACGGATAGCGAGCGAATGCGGCCGCCGCTAGCGAGTAGGGATGCTTCAAGGGCCGCCGGGGCAGCACGATCAATCGTTCGACGACCGACTCCAGCTGTTGCCGGGTCGAATCCGACAAGGTCTCCTTGCTTTGCACCAACAAGGTAATTCTATGACCGCGCTCGCTCAGGCTACGCAACAAATGGTACTGGCGCACCTTGCCGCCGCTGGTGGTCGGCCACGGCAGATAGGGTAAGGTCCACAATATCTTCAATGCTGACATCGATTAGGTTGCTGAGGCGATTGGGGACGAAGAGGTCGTAGCGGTTAGCGCCACTCCAGAATTTGCAATTGCTGGGCAACAGGCACAGATACCTTGCCATCGCTGACGGTTAACGCTTTCGAGGTCTGCTTCAGCGGTTGATGCAAGGTCGCCGACTTGATATTCGCCAACTCCATCGTGCCGGCATTTCTCGCCCAGAACATCAACAACTGCGTACCGTCCGGCTTCATCCAGCTGACGCTGAACGTTGCCAGATCCTTGGGTAAACTGCTGACTTTCGGCATGCTCCCCGGATTTAGGCTCGGTCCGGTGATAGCCAGAAATTTGGCTAATGCGGTATAGGCCGGTTTCGGATTACCGTTTCGATCCAATAGGCCATAGTAACGATCCCGGTAACTGGCGCGCTCGTCCAGGTCCGATAATGCAAACAAAAACACCCGGTCGAAATCGACCGCGCTGATCAGCGCCAAACGCCGCAATAGATAGTCTGCTTGACCATCCACGCCGATCAAGTCTTGTTCTTCTTTCGGACCATCGTAGCTCGACCATCCCCATTCCGTGGCCCAGATCCCGAGTGGGCTGGTCGCGCGCAAACGGGCATTCAAAGTTTTGGTGCGGACGACAAAATCCGCGACGCTCGGGTCATCCCCTTCCGGAGACAAACTATAGGGATGATAGGCGATGATCGATCCGCGCCAAGGCGAACCGATTTTCTGAGCCAGTTCTTCCAACATCAAGCCACTGCGCAACGGCATTTGACTGTAGTACGCCATGCCCGCCATCACTACCGTCTTGTCCGCCGCGTTGCCGCGCAACGCCTGATAAGACGCGTTGAATAATTTGCCGTAGTCTTCGGGGCTGGCCAAGGGTTGCCAAAACGCCGGCAAATTCGGCTCATTCCAGACTTGCCAGGCATTCACGACCGGGTAACGTTTGGCCAAGGCCACCATCCGGTCCGCAAAGACATTGACGTCCTTTGGCGGATACTGGTCTGACTGCCCGAAGGGCAAAATAGAGCTGCTGGCGAACGGCGCCGAACCCACCAGATAAACAACCGATTTCACCTGCTGTTGTTGCAACGCATCGGCAACGCCGTCCAAGGGTTCCCAGACGAACTTCTTCTCCTCCGGTTCAAGGCGGTCCCAATGTACATCGATCCGGACCCATTCCAGCCCTAATGCTTTTAGTTGGGTCAACTGTTGACTGTATTGTGCCTCATTGAACCATAGTAGATGGGCGTTAACACCCAGAAAATCTTTCCAAGCCAAGGGTTTGGGCGGAATCAAATACAGGTCCGCCGCGCGCGGCGAATTGACGACCATCCCCGCTACCAGCATCGTCAAGCCAACCAAACTACGGAATTTGCTATTCATGACTTGCCCCCGAAACAGATTGAAACAACGCGCCGAAAGTAGATGCAATCCGCGGCCAAGCCCGATCTTGGCCCATCGCCGTCGCGGACCGGCTCCACTCGGCGACCGATTCCGGCCGATCCAATAATTTGACCAATTCGGCAGCCAACGCCGCGCTGTCGCCTTGCGGAAACACGGCACCGTTGCCATGGGACACTTCTTCGACGAACGCGCGGGCATCGGAGCTGATCACGCCCCGACCGCAAGCGTTGGCCCAGGACAACGCGCCGCTGGTGCCCAACATGCGCCCCAAAAAAGCGAGTTTTTTCGATTCCTTATAGGGCAGCACCAAGACATGATGCGCCTGGATGATATTGGCAATCTTGGCAGCCGGCACATCCAACTGCCAATGAACATGGCTTTCCGCCAACCCTGCTTCCGTCAATTGACGTTGCAGCCCAGCAATGTAGGAATTATCGTCGCCGAACGCGATGTCGGGCGCGGTTCCGCCGGCCAAGGTCAGACTCAATTTCTGCTTGGCTTCCGGTCGTTCCCGAAACAGCAAGGCAATCGCATCGATCAAGTCCTCGATTCCCTTGCCTTTATAAATAAAGCCGAAATACAGCAGCTTTAAAGGTCCATCCGGTGGGACTATCGGCAGCACCTGCTCGGTGATCGCAAAGTTGCCGTGCGCTATGGTCGTTACCGCGCCACTGGGAAGATTCATCCGCTGTTCCAAACAACGCGCCCCGGTTTTGGTCAAGGTCACAATCCCCGACAAACATCGCGCCAAGCGCCGCTCCCTCGCTAATGTCAACGGATCGGTCAGTAATACCAGCGCTTGATAAAGGGAACGC
>NZ_JBYMAP010000063.1:0-19841 GCF_057766305.1 Methylomonas sp. BG-2
TCTTGGACAACGCCGGTTTGGCGCGCCACTTGGGATTGCCGGTGGTGGTCGTGGTTGGCATGCGCTTGGGTTGCATTAATCACGCGCGCCTGACCGTCGCGGCCGTCGAGCAGGCCGGATTGCGCTGCGCCGGTTGGATCGCGGTCTGTTTGAGCGAGGCAATGCCGGGTTTCGAGGGCAATCTGGCGTATTTGCAAACCCATTTGTCGGTTCCGTTACTGGGCGTATTGCCTCACCGGCTGGCGCCGGATTTCGCCGAATTGGGGCAACATCTATGCCTGCCAAACTGGCAAATGTTTGATTTACGTCAAAATTTTTAAAGCGTGGATGACGACAATGGCGGCCACCATCCGAGGGCAGGGCGACTAGCTTGGCCTCTCGTGAAAAGGAGACGATGGTGGCGCCGGTTTGAAGGGCCGGCGGCCTGAACTTAAAAGTCCGCATGGACTGATTGCCGCTGGCGGAATCCGGGACGAATTCGCGCGGCGCATCCTATATAAAAAAACAACCTGGAGGCGTTTTATGGCTTTAATTACTTGGACCGCGGATCAGTATGGCACCGGCGTGGGCTTTGCCGATTCGGAGCATCAGACATTGTTCGGTTTGTTGAACAAACTGTACGATGAGGCAACCGGCGGCGCGGCGCGCGCGACGATCGGCGCCTCACTGGATGCTTTGATCGCTTATGTAGTCGATCACTTTGCTCATGAAGAACGGGAAATGCTGGCCAAGGGGTTCGGTGGTTACGATCGCCACAAGGCTGAGCACGAGGCCATGGTCGGTATTTGCGCCGATTTGCAAAAAAAATTCCACGCCGGCCAAGCCGAAGTGACCGAGGAAGTCGGGCAATTGGTGAAAGGCTGGTTGGATAGCCATATTCCGACGTTCGATAAGTCGTATTCGGACGCGCTGAAATAACGACTAAGCCGTCAGGCCAAAACGGCCACAAAGGCTTGCGAGCAGCAATGTTCGCAAGCCTTTTTTACGTGTAAATTGCCGAAACGGGAAAACCTCTTCTGGTTTGCCGCTCTGCGATGGGGTAAAATTGCTCAGTTTATTTAAGACAATTATCTGTAAAAGGAACCGCGGGCCTCGCCGGTTGGGTGCGCAATGTTACAGAAGATATAACGCATACAAGTTTATAACTACTAGTGGGGAGGCTGCTCCGTGAAGAAAACAAAGCAACTGCTCGCGTGTCTGGTTTTGATGGCCTGGGGCCTGGAGGCGGCGCACGCGGACTACACACTCAATCTTGTGCAAGGTGTGACACAACTCAGTCATGAGCTGTACGATTTGCACATGCTGATCCTTTGGATATGCGTATTCATCGGTGTCGCGGTGTTCGGTACGATGTTTTACTCGATTTTCCATCATCGAAAATCAAAAGGGCACGAAGCATCGCAGTTTCATGAAAACACAACGGTCGAGATCATCTGGACCATTATCCCTACGCTGATTCTGATCGGTATGGCGATTCCGGCAACCAAAGCCGTGGTCGATCTGGACGGAACCCAGGAATCCGAGATGAGCATCAAAGTCACCGGGAAACAGTGGTATTGGGACTACGAATACCTGGATTCCGGCATTCACTTCGAAAGCCATTTGGACGAAGCCAGTGAAAAAACCCACCGGGTCAGCACGATGGACCCGCGCGCGGTACCCAACTACCTGCTGAACGTAGATAAACCGTTGGTGGTCCCGGTCGGTAAGAAAATCCGCTTTCTGTTTACCGCCGCCGATGTGATTCACTCTTGGTGGGTTCCCGATCTGGGCTGGAAAAAAGACGCCAACCCCGGTTTCGTTAACGAGGCGTGGACCCAAGTCGACAAGCCCGGCGTGTATCGCGGTCAATGCACCGAGTTGTGTGGTCGGGATCACGGCTTCATGCCGGTGGTCGTGATTGCAATGGAACAGGAGCAATACGACGCTTGGGTGAAAACCACGCTGGAAAAACAAAAACAAGCACCGGATTTGAGCAAGTTATCCCGGTCTTCGCTGCTGATTAAGGGCGAGTCGGTTTATTTGAAAAACTGCGTGGCTTGCCATCAAATTGACGGCAAGGGCATCAGCGGTTGGTATCCTGCCCTGAGCGCTAGCCCGAAAGTGACCGGCAATGTCGATCAATTGATTGGCTTTGTTCAAGCCGGTACCAGCAAAATGCCGGCGTTCAAGAAATTGCCCGCCGATGAATTAGCCGAATTGGTGACCTATCTGCGGAATTCCCCAAATCTGGGCAACAACGTCGGCGATGAGTTTCAACCTTGTCAGGCTCTGACACTCGACGATTTCGACGATTTGTATCCGGATATCGACGATGCGGCTCAACAATGTAAAGAGAACGGCGAAGTCAAACCCAAGGTCGTCGCTGAAAACAAAGCCGGCTCTTGATTTGAACCGGTTTTCTAGGGTTGAACTCACTATCTATTATTTCTTGAGGTATTACGTATGACTGCTGTCGTAGCTGAACATGATGATCATCACGATCACCACGATCACGGCCCGGAGAAGGGTTTTCTGCGCTGGATAATTACTACCAACCATAAAGACATCGGGACGATGTATCTGGTGTTTTCGCTGGTGATGTTTTTCGTCGGCGGTAGCATGGCCTTGGTTATTCGGTCGGAACTATTCGAGCCGGGATTGCAATTCGTCGATCCAAATTTCTTCAATTCGATGACCACGATGCATGCGCTGGTCATGGTGTTCGGGGCGGTAATGCCGGCCTTCGTCGGCTTGGCCAACTGGATGATTCCGATGATGATCGGTGCGCCGGATATGGCGCTGCCGCGAATGAACAACATGAGCTTCTGGATGCTGGTGGCCGGTATTTTGTTGATCGCCAGCACCTTGTTCATGGAAGGCGGCGCGCCTTCGGCCGGTTGGACGCTGTATCCGCCGCTGGTATTACAGACCGGAAAAGCCCTGCCGTTCGCGATCTTCGCGGTCCACTTACTGGGTGTGTCGTCGATCATGGGTGCGATCAATGTGATCGCGACCATTTTCAATATGCGCGCCCCGGCAATGACCTTGATGAAAATGCCGTTGTTCGTCTGGACCTGGCTGATTACCGCATTCCTACTGATCGCGATCATGCCGGTTTTCGCCGGCGCGGTGACCATGCTGTTGACCGACCGTTTCTTCGGCACCAGCTTCTTCGATGCGGCTGGCGGTGGCGACCCGGTGTTGTATCAACATATCTTTTGGTTCTTCGGCCATCCCGAAGTGTATGTGATGATTCTGCCGACCTTCGGCGTGGCTTCGACCATTATTCCGGTGTTTGCTCGGAAACCGTTGTTCGGTTACGCGTCGATGGTGTATGCGACCGGTGCGATTGCCTTTCTGTCGTTCATCGTTTGGTGCCATCACATGTTTACCGTCGGCCTGCCGATTGCCGGCGAGCTTTACTTTATGTATGCGACGATGCTGATCGCGATTCCGACCGGCGTGAAAGTCTTCAACTGGACCGCGACGATGTGGAAGGGCTCGATGACTTTCGAAACGCCGATGCTGTTTGCGATCGCGTTCGTGGTGTTGTTTACGATGGGTGGTTTCACCGGCTTGATGATGTCGGTCGCGCCGGTTGATTTTCAATACCACGATACGTATTTCATCGTGGCTCATTTCCATTACACGCTGGTACCTGCTTCGGTCTTCATCTTGATGGCCGCGGGTTACTTTTGGCTGCCTAAATGGACCGGACATATGTACAACGAGAAAATCGGCAAACTGCATTTCTGGTTGTCGGCGATTTCGGTCAACATCCTGTTTTTCCCGCAACATTTCTTGGGTCTGGCCGGCATGCCGCGCCGTATTCCGGACTATGCGATTCAATTCGCGGATTGGAACATGGTGTCCAGTATCGGCGCTTTCATCTACGGCTTCAGCCAATTGTTGTTCGTCTATATCGTCATCGATACCATCCGCGGCGGTACCGGCGAGAAAGTCACCGACGAAGTTTGGGAAGACGCCAGCAAGCACAGCTTGGAGTGGACCGTAGCGTCTCCCGCGCCTTACCACACTTTCGCGACTCCACCTGAAAAGATTCCGACAGAGCATTTTTAGTTGCTTGACGGATGGCTTGGACGGCGGCCCCTGTTGGCGCGAGCCGACAGGGGCTCCGCGAGGATAGAGATGAATATCAAGACAAAAAACATATTGACCGCAGTGGCCTTGGTGGCGGTTGCGTTGACGATTTATGTGTTCGCGGTGATGAAGGCCATGTCGCAATGAGCGGCGAAGAGTTGCGCGGTAAAAACGTCAGACTGGCGGCGAAATTGATCGGCGTGGCGGTACTGATGTTTGGGTTCGGTTATGCGTTGGTACCGCTTTACGATGTGCTTTGCGAACTCACCGGACAAAACGCCACGCTGGAAAGCGTGGCCAAGACTGAATCCGAGTTCAAGGTTGACGAAAGCCGGGAAGTTACGATGGAGTTTTTGACTTCGTTGAATCGCTCGGTACCGATGGACTTCAAGGTGGAAACGCCCAGTCTGAAAATTCATCCGGGACAATATTATTCGGTGGGATTCAGAGCGAAGAACTTGAGCGATCGTAGGATTAAGGTACGCGCGGTAGCGACTTACACGCCGGGGTTGGTTAAGGAATATGTTACCAAGGTGATTTGTTTTTGCGAGTTGGAACAGATATTCGCCCCCAACGAAGAGAAGAACATGACGGTTCGTCTGGTGGTCGATCCGAAGCTGCCCGATCGCTATAAAAACATTACGCTGTCTTACACTTTTTTTGAAATTACTGAAAAATCTGAAAATTAACGAAGGGGAAGGTTATGTCTACAAACACAGCTTATTACATCCCGCATAAAGCCACTTGGCCGGTGATGGCCACCGCCGGTTTGATGCTGACGCTGGCGGGCTTTGCAAACCATTTGAATGGCAACTCGATCGGCTCCGGCATGATGTTGGCCGGGTTCGTGGTGTTTCTGGTGATGTTGGGTGCGTGGTTTGCGTTGCAGGCTACCGAAAGCGAGTCCGGCATGTACAACCACGGCGTCGGTATTTCCTACCGGATGGGGATGATGTGGTTCATTTTTTCCGAGGTGATGTTCTTTGCGGTGTTTTTCGGCGCGCTTTGGTACACCCGCAATCTGTCGGTGCCTTGGTTGGGGGCGACCGACGGCGAGTTTATCAGCGGACCGGGGCGTTCGACCTTTACGTTGTGGAATGGTTTTAGCTCGACTTGGCCCACCAACGGTCCCGGTAAGGTCGGCGGCGAATTCGAACCGATGGGCGCCTTCGGTTTACCGTTGCTCAACACCTTGTTGCTGTTATCCAGCGGTGTTACCTGCACTTGGGCGCATCACGGTTTGTTGGCCAAGCATCGCGGCCAACTGATCAAAGGCCTGTTGGCGACCGTCGGTTTGGGCTTTTTGTTTGTTGCCTGCCAAGCCACCGAGTATTACGAAGCCTACCACGAGATGGGTTTGACGCTGGGTTCCGGCATCTACGGCTCAACCTTTTTTATGTTGACCGGTTTCCACGGTTTCCACGTTTGTGTCGGTGCGATTATTCTGTCTGTCGTGCTATTCAGAAGCTGGAAAGGCCATTTTACGCCGGAAAACCATTTCGCTTTCGAAGCGGCCGCCTGGTATTGGCACTTTGTCGACGTGGTCTGGCTGGGCTTGTTCGTCTTTGTTTACTTGATGTAAGCGCCGGACTTGATCGCCAAAAAAGCGCGCTCGTCGCCGAGCGCGCTTTTTTTTTGCCGGTGTTTATTTGTCAGGGGTTTGCGGAGCGGATGAAGTCGGTTTTTCGCCGGTATGCATTCTGACACCCAGGCCGTGCGGTTGAATCAGGCCGGTGGCCAAGGCCAGGACCAGCAGAATAAACAAACCCAGCGACAATCCAATCCGGAACGTCAGCGCTTTGGCGGTTTTACGCGAGTCTTCGTCGCTTTTATGCCTGACCAGATGAAACAGCGCCGAGCCCAGGCTGACTAAAATGGCGAGAAAAGCGACAATAACGAATATTTTGATCGGCATGGCGGGAATATGGGCGCAAAAGCGCCATTCTCGACGATTCCCAAGGGCTTGCCAATACTAGGGCGGTTTTCGATGGTTAAATTTCAGCTGCTTCGCATCGAGTGGCGCTGCTCGCCGGCTTTGTTGCTGGCTTATCTCGCGATGATGGTTTTGCTGTGCAGCCTGGGGTTCTGGCAATTGCGCCGAGCGGACGAAAAACAAGCCTTGCTGGATGCGCAACAGGCCGCCCAGCTGTCGGTCGCGCTGGATTTGAACCAGCGGATACCGGGAGAGCCGGAGCTCGAGGCGAGCCGGTATCGCAAGGCGACCTTACGAGGGCATTACGACGACGCCCATCAAATATTACTCGACAATCAGGTTCACGAGGGGCGGCCAGGGTATTTGGTGTTTACGCCGTTTTTGCCCGTGAACGGCCAAGCGGCGATCTTGGTCAATCGCGGCTGGTTGCCGCTGGGCCGCGATAGGCGAATAGTTCCGGATTTGAGTATCGAAACGCCGGTCGAGCAGGTGGGGGGGCGTATCAACCGTTTTCCCGATGTCGGTATTCGTCTGGCGGGCGGCGGAACGCCGGGCGAAGGCTGGCCGGCACGCACCCAATATGTCGATTTGGCGGCGCTCGGCGTCAAATTCGGCTACGCGCTGGCACCTTTCCAGCTGGAATTGGATGCGGACCAACCGGCCGGCTATCTGCGGGAGTGGCACATCAACGTGGTCATTCCGCCGGAAAAACACCGGGCCTATGCAGTACAATGGTTCGGTTTAGCGCTAACGTTAACCCTCCTAATGTTTTGGAACAGTCTTCGTAAACCTCGTGAGTAAACAACAATTAAAAAAAAATCGTCTCACCATTTTAGGGATCTTCGCCATGACGGCGATTCCGTTCACCATCGCTTGGTATTTGGCGGCGCATCCGGACACAGTCAGATTGGGGACCAACCACGGTGAGTTAATTCAGCCACCGATGCGGACCGAACCGGCGAATTTTGTCGGAGCCGATACGTTTTCCCAAGAAAATCTGGGCGAATTGAAGGGACATTGGGTATTAATCAACCCTGTATTTGCCGCCTGCACCCAGGTATGCGCCGATGCGTTGCATAAATCTCGGCAGATCGGCCTGATGATAGGCAAGGATATTGCCCGAGTAAGGCGCTTGGCCTTGCTGAGCGACGTACAGATCGCACTGCCTAGCGAATGGCGCGACGATGCACGTCTGTTGAAGGCGCTGCCGGTCGACGGCTTGCGGGTAGGACTGACGGGCACTGGTCCGGTGGCGGTTGAAGGCGCCCTGATCATCATGGACCCGCTCGGCAATCTGATGATGAAGTACCCGCCCGGATTCGATCCCTACCAAGTCAGAGACGACTTAAGCAAACTCCTCAGAATTTCGCAAATCGGTTAATAAACATGTTCAGAAGATTACTAATGTGCGGAGCCGTGCTGGCGCTGCTGGTCATCGTGGTCGGCGCCTATGTCCGCCTCAGCCACGCCGGCTTGGGTTGCCCGGACTGGCCGGGCTGTTACGGTAAGGCCGTCGTCGCCGATACCGACCAATTCAAAGCCGATGCGGCGGCCAAATTTGCCGGACAGACGGTCGATGTGGCCAAGGCCTGGAAGGAAATGGCTCACCGTTATCTGGCCGGGGCGCTGGCGTTATTGGCGTTGCTGACGCTGCCGTTCGCGTGGCGCGAGCAACGGCGCGGCCTCGCCGTCGGCTGGGCGCTGGTTATCCTGTTGCTGATTGCCTGCCAAGCGGCGTTGGGCATGTGGACCGTGGCCTCCAAGGTTACTCCGGCTATTGTCACCGGGCATTTGTTGTTGGGATACACGACGTTTTGGGCGTTGGTTTGGGCTTATCTGCGCATGAATCCGACACTCAGCCGGCGTTCGGATAGCTCCGGGCCGAGTTGGCTGACCGGATTGGCGATGGTTGTGGTGCTGGCGCAGATCGCGCTGGGCGGCTGGGTCAGCAGCAATTACGCCGGACTGGCCTGCGACGATTTTCCGCGCTGCCATGGACTTTGGCTACCGGCGGCCGACTACTGGGACGCATTGAACCCGTTTCGTCCGGAAGGGCAGTTGTTGAGCGGAGCCGCGCTAGCGGCGATTCACGCCGTTCACCGCTTGTGGGCCGGCGTGACCTTCTTGGTCTTGAGCGCGTTGATGCTGGTGGCGACCGGCGAACGGTATCCGAAACCGGTACGGCTAGCCGGCAATCTGGTCAGCCTGTTTTTGCTGTTGCAAATTGTCTTGGGGATCTTCAGCGTCAAATATGGTTTGCCGCTGGGATTGGCGGTTGCGCACAACGCGGTGGCGGCTTTGCTGATGGTGCCGCTATTAGCCATCGGACTGTACAGTCGTTACGGTTTCCCCGAAGCCGAAGCCGAAGCCGAAGCCGAAGCCGAGGTTGCTGTCGGTGAATTGCCGATTCCGCTAACGGCCGATGAGGTCGAATTGGCGCCGCCGCCCGCCGAAGCACCGGCGGCGGAGAGTTTGTACCAACGCCTGAGCAATCAACTGCGGAAAACCCGCGGCGGTTTCGGATCGGTATTGGGCAGCTTGGCGTTTGGCAAGAAAGCGGTGACCAAGGGACTGCTGATCGATCTGGAGGCGAGTTTGCTGATGGCCGACCTTGGCATCGAAACCACGACGCAATTGATCGAACATTTGCAACAGTCGCTGGAGAGCGAACAACTGGCCGACGGCGACGCCTTGCTCGATGCGTTAAAGCAGCAACTGCTGACGATATTGAAACCCTGCTCGCAACCTCTGAAAATTCCGGAACGGGAGGGGCCGTTCGTGATACTGGTGGTCGGCGTCAACGGCGTCGGCAAAACCACGTCGATCGGTAAATTGGCGAAACGCTTGCAGCAACAAGGCCATAGCGTGATGCTGGCGGCCGGCGATACCTTCCGGGCGGCGGCGGTCGAGCAGCTACAGACTTGGGGCGAGCGGAACAATGTCGCGGTCGTGGCCCAGCACACCGGCGCCGATTCGGCATCGGTGATTTTCGACGCCCTGCAGTCGGCCAAGTCCAAGGGCGTGGACGTGTTGATCGCGGATACCGCCGGCCGTTTGCATACCAAATCCAATCTGATGGATGAGTTGAAAAAGATTAAACGGATCATGGCCAAGTTGGACGACAGCGCGCCGCATGAAGTGCTGTTGATTCTGGATGCCGGCACCGGCCAGAATGCGTTGTCCCAAGCCAAATTGTTCAACGAAGCGGTTGGTTTGACAGGTCTGGCTCTGACCAAACTGGACGGTACCGCCAAGGGCGGTATCATTTTCGCGTTGGCCAATCAGCTGCACATTCCGATCCGCTTCATCGGCGTCGGCGAGAGCATCGACGATTTGCAGGATTTCGACGCCGAGCAGTTTGTCGAGGCCTTGTTCGCTAAAGACTGACACCATGCTTAAATTCGAACACGTCAGCAAACGTTACCCCGACGCCGGCGAGGCGTTGATCGACGTCAGTTTTCATTTGCAAAAAGGCGAAATGGCGTTTCTGACCGGGCGGTCCGGTGCCGGCAAAAGTACGTTGCTGAAATTGATTGCGATGATGGAGCAATGCACGCGCGGCAATATATTCCTGGACGGCCAGCTCATCAATCGGGTCAGTGAGCGTAAGGTGCCGTACTTGCGGCGCGGACTCGGCCTGATCTTTCAGGATTACAAATTGCTGAACGATAGGACTGTGTTCGATAACGTGGCGTTGCCGCTGGTGGTATCCGGCTATCAGGCTCAGGAAGTGGCGAGACGGGTGCGGGCTTCGCTGGACAAAGTGGGACTGTTGGGCAAGGAGCGCAAATATCCGTTGGCGCTTTCCGGCGGCGAACAACAAAGGGTCGGCATCGCCCGAGCCATCGTCAATAAGCCCAAGTTGATTATCGCCGACGAGCCGACCGGCAACCTTGATCCGGATCTGTCGGCCGAAGTCATGCATATGTTCGAGCAGTTCAAGCAGGTTGGGGTGACGGTGTTGATCGCCACTCACGATATCGAGCTGGTTCACGTGCTCGGCTATCGGGTGCTGACCTTGGACAAAGGCCATTTGGTGGCGAGTTGACGATGAGACAGGTACAACGCAAACATTTCGGCCAGCGTCTCCGTGACCGTTTCCAGGCTTATTTGTTGAATCACGCCCATGGCCTGTTTTCCAGCCTTGGACGCTTGACCCGTTCGCCGTTCACGTCGGCGATGACGGTGCTGGTGTTGGCGATTGCGGTGTCGTTGTCCGGCGGCTTTTACATCGGCGTTGCCAATATCCAGCAATTGACCGGAAATCTGGAAAGCAGCAATCAAATGTCGTTGTTCTTGCACGACAACGTTACCGATGCAGCCGGTCAGAAGCTGGTTGAGCAGTTGCAGCAAAATCCCAGCGTCGAAGCGGTGAAGCTGATCACTAAAAAGCAAGCGTTGGACGAGTTCAAGGCCAATAGCGGTTTCAGCGATGCGCTGAACGCCCTGGAACAAAATCCGTTGCCCAGCGTGATTCAAGTGCAACCCAAGCACACTCTGGAATCCAACGCAGACATCGAAAAACTGATGGCGGAGTTCAAACAATTGCCGCAGGTGGATTTTGTGCAAGTGGACATGCAATGGGTGGCCCGCTTGCAGACCATCATGACCATTGCCAGCCGTGGCGTGATGTTGGTCAGTCTGTTGCTGGGTTTTGCGGTGACCTTTATCACCGGCAACACCATACGCCTGGAATTGCAGAACCGTCAGGACGAAGTCTATATTTCCAAACTGGTCGGCGCTACGAATGCCTTCATTCAGCGGCCGTTTCTCTACACCGGGTTTTGGTTGGGCTTCATCGCCGGCTTTCTGGGCTGGCTGATCGTGACCTTGATGCTGCTGATCCTGGAATCACCGGTCGAGAAATTGTCGGTACTTTACAACAGCGCCTTCGAGTTATTGTTTCTGAGTTTCGGCGAATTTTTGCTGTTGCTGACCATTTCGTCGGCGCTGGCGGTCTGCGGCGCTTGGGTCGTGTTGAATTACCAACTGCGCTTGCTGAAACCGGAGTAGTCGAGATGAGCTTTTGGGAAACCAAGACGCTGGCCGAAATGACCACCGAAGAGTGGGAATCGCTGTGTGATCGCTGCGGCAAATGCTGTCTTAACAAACTGGAAGATGAAGATACCGGCGAAATCGCGCTGACGCGAGTCGTCTGCGATTTAATCGATCTGGACACTTGCCGTTGCACCCGTTATGCCGAGCGCTGCGTATTGGTGCCCGATTGTTTGGACTTGAAACAACACGATTTCAGCGCGTATCACTGGATGCCAGACACCTGCGCCTATCGTTTGCTGCTGGATGGAGAGCCATTGCCGGAATGGCACCCGTTGGTTTCCAGCCGGCCGGAAACGGTGGCGGAAGCGGGGATTTCGGTGACCCGTTTCGCGATCAAGGAAGCGGAAGTAGACGATTTGGAAGACCACATCATCGCTTGGTTGCCGCCGAAATCCAGGGATTAGCGATGTCAAATGTCGCCGTTGTTCGCTCTTAACCTATTTTCCGGAAGGTTGAACTAAACTCGTGGTCAGTCGGAACGGAATAGGCGGAGCGTATGAAAGTTTTAGTCGTCGACGATAGCAAGGCGATAAGGCAATTGGTGGCGGAATGCCTGAGTGAATTGCGACATCAAGTGGCCTTTGCCGAAAACGGCGCGGAAGCCCTGCAATACGTTGCCGACCAAGATGTCGATCTGGTTTTGATGGACGTTGAAATGCCGAATCTGGACGGCTTCGAGGCGACCAAGGCCATCCGTGAGTTGCGAAAATCCGATTGGTTCCCGATCGTGTTCTTGACGATGCGCAGTGACGACGATTCGTTCTGTCGGGGCATACTGGCGGGTGGCGACGCCTATTTGCAAAAGCCGCTGAATCCGTTGCGTTTGCGCTACACGATGGTGGCGATGGAGCGAATTTACTTGATGCGCCAAAAGTTGCAAAAGTCTCAACAGCAGCTGCAATTGGTCAACCAGGAACTGGAGTGGCTGTCGTTGAGCGATCAATTGACCGGCTTGGCGAATCGCCGTCGCTTGGATAGTGTGTTGAAGCTGCAATTTGCGCTGGCGCAACGCAATAATTCGGTACTGTCGGTGTTGGTTTGCGACATCGACGAGTTCAAGAAGTACAACGACAGCTACGGACACCCGCGCGGTGACGAATGCCTGGTCGAAGTGGCCAAGACCCTGTCCGATCTGCTAAGGCGCAGCACCGACTTGATCTGCCGCTACGGCGGCGAGGAGTTCGTCGCGGTTTTGCCGGCGACCTTGCTGGTAGAAGCGCGTGAATTGGCGGAACGGATGCGCCACGCGGTCCAGGCTCTGGGTATTGTTCATGCCGCGTCCGGCTACGGGCGCGTCACGCTCAGCATCGGCGCGGCCGCGCACCTCGGCCAATACTCATCGCCGGATGAGTTGATCAAGGCCGCCGATGCCGCGTTGTATCGCGCCAAGCAGTTGGGCCGCAACCGGGTGGAAATAGGCTGAATATGTTCAGGCCCAAGGATTTCATAGAAACAGGCGAGCAGCTGATTTTCGCGGTGGTCGCCGACGGTCTGGAGGCCGGCCGGATTCTGTGCTTCCTGCGCTATGCGTTTTTGGACGGCGCTTGGCG
The DNA here is from genome assembly GCF_057766305.1 of Methylomonas sp. BG-2. NCBI lineage: Bacteria > Pseudomonadati > Pseudomonadota > Gammaproteobacteria > Methylococcales > Methylococcaceae > Methylomonas > Methylomonas sp. BG-2. Next base: position 12,625 of record NZ_JBYMAP010000063.1, read on the forward strand.
CAAAGTCGATAGCGATAGCGCCAACGCCCTGTTGGCGGCGCATTATCCGCAATACCTGCATTACTCGACGCGCTTGGACGCCCGCTTGCATGCGGTGCCGCAAACCGCGGTGACGCGTCATTTTCATCCCAGACAAATCCTGCACCGCTTACTGGAAGTCGAGCCCACTGATCCGGTGCTGGCCGACTTGCACGGACTCTGCGCGTTGTTTCGCCAATACGGCTTGGACTTGGCGCAGTTTGGCGTGACCGGTTCGTTGCAGGTCGGCATGCAAAAACACAGCTCGGATATCGATCTGGTCTGTTACGACCGCGAAATCTTTCACAAGGCCCGTAACGTCGTGCAATGCTTGATCGCCGAGGATCATTGCCAGGTTCTGGACGATGCGGATTGGTTGGAAGCCTATCGGCGCCGCGCCTGTGATTTCGCGCTCGACGAATACATTTGGCATGAATTGCGAAAATACAATAAGGCCATGATCAACGGCCGCAAATTCGATCTGACCTTGCTGACCCCGACGCTAGCGAGCGAAACGCGCGTATATCGCAAACTGGGTAGCGTCGAACTGCAAGCCCGAATCAGCGACGATTTTCACGCCTTTGATTATCCGGCTATTTTTTCTATCGACCATCCGCAAGCGGACAGCATCGTCTGTTACACGGCGACTTACTGCGGGCAGGCGCAGGCCGGCGAAGTCGTCGTGGTCGCCGGTTTGCTGGAAATCGACGATGCCGGCCGGCGGCGCGTGGTGGTCGGTTCCAATCGCGAAGCGCTGGGCGAATATATCAAGGTATTGCGCTGATGGTCGCGGCGGTTGCCGGCCTGATTCTCGATCTGGACGGTCTGGCGATCGATAGCGAATCGACTTACCGGGCGGCCTGGCGTTCCGCCGCCGCGGAAATGGGTTTCCGTTTCTCGGAGGAGGACTGGACAAGCCTGCTCGGTTTGTCCGGGGCGGGCGTGTTGGCCGGGCTGGCGACACTGGCTGGCGCCGATTTCGACGAGGCGCGATTTCGCCGGTTGAGCGGCGAAGTTTGGCTGGCGATAGTTGAAACCGACGGTATCGCGGTCAAGCCGGGGCTATCGGAATTGCTGGAGGCTGCGCGATCCGCCGACATTCCTTATTGCATCGCCACCAACAGCCGAGCGACGGCGGCGCGGCGCAGTCTGGCCTATGCCGGTCTGGCCGAGGCGTTTCCGTTACTGGTGGCGGTCGATCAGGTGGCGCGGGGTAAGCCGGCGCCCGACGTGTATCTGGCGGCGGCGGAAAGGCTGGGTTTGCCGACGTCGGCCTGTCTGGCGCTGGAAGATTCGCCGGTAGGCGTGGCGGCGGCGGCGGCGGCAGGCATTCGTTGCTGGCTGGTGCCCTCGGCCTATCCGGTCGATGCGCTGGCCGGCCGGCAGGCCGAACGGGTGCTGGCGGACTTGCGTGAAGTCGCCGATTTAATCTCGGCCGCGCGGTCGCTTCCGTTATAATGCCGCCTCGTTTTTTGGTCTTGGAATCCCGGTGGTGAAAGCGCAGTTCGAAACGGTCACGGTGGTGGCGCCAGCCCGATTACACATGGGCTTTATCGATTTGAGCGGTGGCTTGGGGCGGCATTTCGGCAGCATCGGCCTAGCGGTAGAGGAAATCAACACCCGCTTAACGCTGAGCGCCGCCGAGACGCTGACCGTGATCGGTCCGGAAACAGAACGCGCTGGCCGCTGTCTGGGGCAGCTGTGCGAGCGTCTGGGGGTCTCCGATCGGTTACGGCTGGCGTTGGAAACCGTGATTCCGGAGCACATCGGCCTGGGTTCCGGCACGCAGATGTCGCTGGCGGTTGGGGCCGCGTTAAGTCAATTTTACGGTCTGGGTTTGACAGTGCGAGATATTGCGTTGTTGTCGGAACGCGGTGCTCGCTCCGGGATAGGCATCGGAATTTTCGAAAAAGGCGGCTTGGTGGTCGACGGCGGCCGTGGTCCGGATACCAAAACCCCGCCGCTGATAGCGCAAATGCCGATTCCGGAGCAGTGGCGCTTTATCCTGGTATTCGACCAGCGCGGCCAAGGACTGCACGGCGAACAGGAAATTAGCGCGTTTAGCCGGTTGCCGCCCTTTCCGCAAGCCAGTGCCGAGCGCTTGTGTTACTTGTTGCTGATGCAGGGCCTGCCGGCGCTGGCCGAGCATGATTTGCCAAGGTTCGGCGCGGTGATTACCGAGTTGCAACGGGCGGTCGGCGAGCATTTCGCGCCGGTGCAGGGCGGAATTTTCACCAGCCCGGATGTGGCGGCGGCGATGACGATGCTGGAGCAGGCCGGCGCCGTGGCGATCGGCCAGACCTCCTGGGGACCTACCGGATTCTGCGCGGTGGAGTCCCCCCAACGCGCCGCCGAGTTGGTTCAAACCCTAGAAGCACGGTTCGCCCGATCGCCGCTCGGATTCTTGGTGGCCAGCGCGCGCAATCAGCCGGCCCGCTTGGTTTGCGAAGAACTTGCTTAATCGGCGCGTTCGACCAGCTGTTGCTCGATGCGGTCTTGATTGCCTAGATTATCCAACCACGCCACGCTGATTCGATCGCCAACATTGGCGCGCAACCGACAGACGAAATAGGGGTTCCTGGAAACGCTGCCGGCCATATTGACCGAAACAGTTGGCGTGCCGTTTAGCGCCAGTGTCAAGGTTTGAATGAAGTGGGCCGAAATCAGTGCGCCGTTGGCATCGCGGTTACGGCCGTTTTCCATCGGATGCTGAATCAAAATTCGAATTTCCCAATATTCCGCTAGCGCGCGACTTCTGATTTTAATCGTACTCATCAGCCGGTTCCGCAACCGCCGACGCCGACTTCCACGTTCCGCCGACCGCGCAGCCAAGTCGAGCCGCGCTTCGCCAAAACGACCACCTCCCCGGACCCCGCCATTTTGATATGGATGCTGGCAAACGCCAACGCAGGCGGCGAGAGTTCGATTTCGGCGACCAGCGGGTTGGGATTGTGAGCCACGTAGATGACGAACCGCTCGAGATCTTCCAGCGGACTGGCGATCGTGATCGGCACGAACGCACCGTTCTCGGCAACGGCCGGTAAGGTCAATTCCAAGCTTGACGCATCCTCGAGTCCCGGATCGGACAGTATTTCCAAGATTTCTTCCAGTCGGGTTTTGCTCAAAGACGCCCCCGGTGCTACCGGAGCCGCGAGTACGGCTCCGACGCCGGTGCTTAGTGCGCAAGCGCCAAGACTGAGGCCCACAGTGGCCAGGAAAGTGCGGCGGTCATAAGTCATGCCTAAATAACCCTGCTTTATTTGATGTATATCAAAATTTTTCGATTTTGGTTTGTTATCGTTAGTACCGTTGAAATTGTTTCAGCACCATCTACAACAACAAAACAGGAAGGTACAAAATGAATGAAGTTCAAGAAAAAGACAATTTTTGGCTCTACATCGCTCTGGCTGTGGTTATGGTCGCTGGTGCGGTTTTCATGGTGAAAAACGCGGAGCACGATAAATACGCCACCGCTGCCAAAAACATCGCCGAAGATTCGTCTAACTCTGCTTATCGTTCGGATGTGCTGCACAAAAACGGCCTGACCAAGTAAGGCTGTTACAGTTTTAGGGAGACGTCGCGAACTGCATTCTCCTATCCACTTGTGGGTTTGCGGCGGTGACAAGGAAGCTGCGTTAGGTCCCGCAACAAAAAAGAAACCTTGGTTTCTTTCAATTGGGGTTTTGCCGAGGTGTCCGGGCTTCGGCAAAACCCTTCCCGAATATGTTTCTGCCTACCTCAAGCCTGCGCTATGGCTTTTAATAGCATGATCGCCGAGTTCATGCCTTGGTGCAGGTTTTTTTCGATTTCCGCCATCGTAATTTCGCCGGCAACCACGCCAGCCGCCCAATTCGCCACCACCGACACATTGGCGTAAGCGATACCCAACTCGCGCGCCAGCGCCGCCTCCGGCATGCCGGTCATGCCGACTAAATCGCAGCCGTCGTTAGCCATGCGTTTGATTTCCGCTGGTGTTTCCAAACGAGGCCCTTGCGTGCACCCGTAAGTGCCGTGGTTTACGGTGGCGATGCCGGCTTGTTCGGCGGCGGCGATGATACGGGCCCGCGATGCCGGTGTGTAGGGTTCGCTGAAATCGATGTGGGTGACCTGTTCCAGGTCGTCGGCAAAAAAGGTATGTTCGCGGCCGTAGCTGTAATCAATCAATTGATCGGGAATTGCGATGATTGCCGGCGCCATCTCGCGGCCAATGCCGCCAACCGCCGCGACCGCAATGATTTCGGTAACGCCCAAGGCCTGCAATCCCCACATATTGGCTCGGTAATTGATTTTATGCGGGGGAATGCGGTGGGGATTGCCGTGTCTGGCCAAAAATATCATTTCGCGGCCGGCCAACTCGCCGAACAGGTAAGGCGCGGACGGCGTGCCGAACGGGGTGTCCACGCTTTGTTCGTCGGTGATGGTCAGGCCCGGCATTTGGGTCAGGCCAGTCCCGCCGATAATAGCCAAGCTCATAATACTTCCTTGCAGGCATAGACGCCCGCCGCGTTTCTCAAATAACCCTTGTAATCCATGCCGTAGCCGAACAAATAGTGGTTTTCCACGTTCAGGCCGACAAAGTCCAATGCGAGCGGTTTGGCGCCACCGAGTTGTTTGTCAAACAGCGCCGCCGTGTAAACGGCTTCGGCGCCTTGCTGTTGGCAGTAATCGACGATGGCGCGCAAGGTGTGGCCTTCGTCGAGGATGTCGTCGACGATCAGCACGGTACGCCCCGCCAGCGGTGTGGTCGGCGTAAACAGCCAGTGAATTTCGCTGCCCGAGGTGGCGTTGCGGTAGCGACTGGCGTGGATGCTGTCCAGCGTCAACGGAAAATCCAGGCGTGGCAATAGTTTGCCGGTGGCGATGATGCCGCCGTTGATCACGCATAAGATCAATGGATTGCGGTCTTGCAACGCGGCGCTGATTTCAGCCGCGATCCGGTCCAGCGCGGATTCGACTTCGGCGCCGGAATGTAGCAGCCGCGCGTTGCGTTGCACGTCGCCGATTTCATCAAGCATGGGATTCATAAAGCTCTTGGAGTTGTTTGGAGATTTGTTGCCATTGCGGAAGTTGCCGCAGTTGGTCGCGACTGTACCCGGCCTGGCCGCGCATGGACCGCAACCTCGCTTCGCCGGCCGGCCGTTGGCGAATCGGTAAATCGTCCAGGACCTGTTCGGCCGCCGCCGGATTATTGCAAACCAACACCATGTCGCAGCCGGCTTCCAACGCCAACCGCGCCCGGTCCGGATAGTCGCCGATACCGGCCGCGCCGTTCATGCTCAAATCGTCGCTGAATATCGCGCCGTTAAAGCCCAATTCGCCGCGCAGTATGTCTTGCAGCCAGACGCCGGAGAAGCCCGCCGGCATCCTGTCGATGCGCGGGTATACCACATGGGCCGGCATCACGGCTTCCAGGCCTTGGTCAATCAGCACCTTGAACGGCACGAGATCTTCGGCGCGGATGCTGGCCGGATCGCGTTCGTCGATCGGCAAGGTCAGGTGCGAGTCCAGCGCGACCGCGCCGTGGCCGGGAAAATGCTTGCCGGTCGCGGCCATGCCGGCCGCGCGCATGCCGGCGCGGAAGGCACCGGCCAGTTGGGCCGCCAGCGCGGGGTCGGTGGCAAACGAGCGGTCGCCGATGATTTCGCTGACGCCGCGATCCACGTCCAGCACCGGCGCGAAACTAAAGTCCACGTCGATCGCCAGCAGTTCGGCCGCCATTAGCCAACCGGCGGCTTCCGTCAATTCAGGTTTGTCGGCATACTTGGCGGCCGCCGGCAGTCGAGTGAAGCCGTGTTGAAAGCGTTGCACTCGGCCGCCTTCCTGATCGACCGCGATCAAAATGTCGCCGCCACGCGCCTTGCGAATCTGGGCGATCAAGGCTTGGATTTGCTCCGGATGTTCGAAATTGCGGGCGAACAGGATCAACGCGCCTGTATTGGGGTGGGCGATTTTTTCCCTCTCCGCGGCCGTCAGACTAAACCCGTCGATGTCTATCATGACCGGGCCGATGGCTGGTGCTTTCATGGTGATAAATGTCTAAATTGGAATATACTTTCTGCGCTTTAACGCGACATTATATGAGGAATCCCTGTGCGTACTTTGATTTTGTTGATTAGCTTGATGCTGTTGCCCGGTTTGTCCGCCGCGAATTCCGGCGAAAAAAAGGCCGATGAAAGCGCCGGCCCGGTCATCGAATATCTGGAATTGAAGCCGGCCTTTACCGTCAACTTGGCCGAGCCGAAAAAATACCTGTTGTTGAACGTGCAGTTGCTGGTGGAAGGCGCCGAGCCGGTCGAAAAAATCAAAAAACACATGCCCCTGCTGCGTCATGAAATGATCATGATGCTGAGCGGCTTGCATGCCGCCGATCTGCAAACGATGGAACAACGCGAAGGTTTACGTTTGAAAACCAAGCAAATGATTACCGATTTGCTGACCAAGATTCAAAATCCGGACGGCTTTCGAGACGTCTTTTTCTCAGAATTCCTAATCCAGTAACCTGCCTCGTAGGGCTTGGCGCATTTGGCCGATGCGCCGTTCCGCCTGATCGCCGGTATAGGGTTGCGCCGGAAACTTGCCCCACACCGGCGCCGGCCAGGCCGGATCGGTCCGATAGCGGGCGATATGATGGATATGCAATTGCGGCACCAGATTGCCGATGGCCGCGACATTGAGTTTGTCGGGCCGAAATATCGCCGCCATCGTTTCCGCCAGTTGGCAAGATTCCGCCAGCCACAAAGTCCGTTCCCGATCGTTCAATTGATATAACTCGGTCAAGCCGCAGCGTTGCGGCACCAGAATAAACCAGGGATAGGCGCTGTCGTTCATCAGCAGCAGCAGGCTCAGCTCGAAGCGGCCGACTTCGTGACAGTCTTGTTGTAATTGCGGGTGGAGCTGGAAAGCGGACATGGCTTGCTCGGTTCTATGGCTTCAGTGTTGTAATGTGGGTCATGCGCCATGATACCGGCTAGCACCAGTCCAATGAAAGCTCGGTCGGCGTTTTCGCCGGAACGGCTCTTGAATCGGTCGGCCCTCGGTTTGCGAATCCGTGGATTTCGTCGAGTCATTCAGGGACATCCGACTCGGTATACAGCGTCGGGACACTGAATGGCCCAAAGCGCAATCAATCGAATGCGGCATGTCCCAATCCGGCCGCGCGATTCGATTGGCGGCTTTCGGGGACACCCGCTTGGTGCCGA
>NZ_JBYMAP010000064.1:0-19800 GCF_057766305.1 Methylomonas sp. BG-2
GCACCGATGAACATCGACGCAATGAAACCAGGTACTTGGAATATCAGTGAGGGTTTAGCGCGCAGATTTGGCAAAATGCCGGAACCGTAAGCCAGCAACTGACTACGCCGAGGTAGACTGTAACGAAAATGCTTGAGAGAAACGGCGGAATCGGTCGCGACTAGGTCGGGATGATCGGGCGCTAACACCCGAATATCGAAGTGGTGTTCGGCGAGCGCTTCGGCCAAGTAGCGCAGAAAAACCGACGCGCTATCGTTTTGGTAGCGCGGATAGCTTGAAGTTAGCCAAAGGACACTCGGTTTTCGAGTCTCGACTTCGGCGGCCATGGAATTCGTCAGACTATCAACGCACCAAACTTAACAGTACCCCCGCTGCAACCGCCGAGCCGATCACACCCGCCACGTTCGGCCCCATCGCGTGCATCAGCAGGAAATTGTGGGGATTACTCTCCAGGCCAATCTTGTTGGCGACCCTGGCGGCCATCGGAACCGCCGAGACGCCGGCGGCGCCAATCAACGGATTAATCGGCGTGCTGCTAAAACGGTTCATAATCTTGGCCATGATAACGCCGCTAGCTGTACCGATCGCGAACGCAATAGCCCCCAAACCAAGAATTCCCAAGGTCTGGACTTTTAAAAAGGCTTCCGCGCTTAATTTGGATCCCACCGACAAACCTAAGAAAATCGTGACGATGTTAATCAATTCGTTCTGCGCGGTTTTACTCAAGCGGTCAACGACACCGCTGGCGTTCATTAAATTACCCAGACAAAACATCCCGACCAACGGTGCGGCCGACGGCAACAGGAATGCGGTTAACACCAGCAACATCAAAGGGAACACAATTTTTTCGGTCTTACCGACGTTACGCAATTGCTGCATCTCGATCCGGCGTTCGGCTTCACTGGTCAGCGCGCGCATGATGGGCGGTTGAATCAGCGGCACCAAGGCCATGTAGGAATAAGCGGCCACCGCAATGGCACCGAGTAATTCCGGCGCCAGTTTGGACGCTACGTAAATCGCGGTTGGCCCGTCGGCGCCGCCGATGATTGCGATCGCGGCGGCTTCTCGCAAGCTGAATTCCATGCCTGGCACCGCATTTAGCGCCAACGCGCCGAACAAAGTGGCGAAAATACCGAATTGGGCGGCGGCCCCCAGAAACAAGGTTTTGGGATTCGCCAGCATTGGACCGAAATCGGTCATCGCACCGACACCCATAAAGATCAATAGCGGAAACACGCCGGCTTTAATGCCGTAATACATGTAGTACAAGATACCGCCCTCGTCTATCATGCCGGCGGCCGGAATGTTGCTGAGTACCGCGCCGAAACCGATCGGCAGCAGCAGCAGGGGTTCGAAACCTTTTTTGATGGCCAAATACAGCAATAGAAACCCGACCGCCATCATCGCGACCTGCGATCCGGTCGCGTTGTAGATGCCGGTGTTTTCCCACAATAGTCTGATATTTTCCATGGAGCTCTTCGTTGGTTCGATAGTTGGCGCGACGTATGATTACAGCGTGACTAGAATGTCTCCGACCGCCACCGAGTCGCCCTGCCTGACGTTGACGGCACTGACAATGCCGGCCACCTTGGCGCGAATTTCGGTTTCCATTTTCATCGCCTCCATGATCAACACCACGTCGCCTTCCGACAAATGCGAACCGACGTTGACATTAACGCGCAATACCACGCCGGCCAACGGCGATTCGACCACGCCCTTGCCGCTGACAATGGGCGCGGTAGCGGCCAGCATAGGCCCGGTTTCGTCGAGGACCGGTTTGCTGGCGGTCGGTTGCACGATGATCTCGGCCGCGCCATTGCCTGGCGCGACGACAACGTGAAAGTTCTTGCCGTCGACGTTAACGGTGTAGCTTTCAGCCGGACCGCCCAGGCTAACAGGCGCGGTCAGGGCGGCAACGGCGGGCTCGGCGCCCGGCACGGGTTCGAAAGCCGCGGGGTTGCCGCGGTTTTGGATAAACTTCCAGCCAATCTGGGCGAACAAACCGTCGATCAACGCGTCTTCCTCGACATTCTCGGCCAATTTGACGTTGTCGGCCTCCGCCTTGGCCTTAACTTCGGCGATCAGCTTGTCCATTTCCGGTTCCAGTAAATCGGCCGGCCGGCACGTGATCGGCTCCCCGCCGTTCAATACCCTGGCTTGCAATGCTTTATCGACAGGCGCCGGCGTTGCGCCGTACTCGCCTTTCAATACCCCGGCGGTTTCCTTGCTGATAGTTTTGTAACGTTCGCCCGACAGCACGTTCAATACAGCTTGTGTACCGACAATTTGCGAGGTTGGCGTCACCAAGGGGATGTAACCGAGATCCTTGCGAACCTTGGGAATCTCGAGCAGTACCTCGTCGAACCGATCGGCGGCCCCCTGCTCCTTCAATTGGCTTTCCATATTGGTCAGCATGCCGCCGGGCACTTGCGAGATCAGGATGCGCCCATCCACGCCTTTCAAGCTGCCTTCGAATTGCGCGTATTTTTTACGGACTTCCCTGAAATAATCGGCGATACGTTCCAGCTTGACCAAATCCAGACCGGTATCGCGCTTTTGACCGGCCATCATCGCCACGACGGTTTCGGTGGGGCTGTGGCCGTAAGTCATGCTCAGCGAAGAGATGGCGGTATCAACGTTATCGACGCCGGCCTCGATCGCCTTGATATAGGTGCCGACACTCAGACCGGTGGTGGCATGGCATTGCATATGAATAGGAATGGCCACGGCCCGTTTCAGTTTACTGACCAATTCGTAGGCATCATAGGGAGTTAGTAGCCCAGCCATATCCTTGATGCAGATCGAATGGGCACCCATGTCCTCGATCTGTTTGCCGAGTTCGACCCACTTTTTAATGGTGTGCACCGGGCTGGTGGTGTACGAAATCGTGCCCTGGGCGTGAGCATCGGTATTCAGGACGGCCTTAACGGCGCGCTCGATGTTGCGCATATCGTTCATCGCGTCGAATATCCGGAACACGTCGATACCGTTAACGACGCAACGCTCGACGAATTTGTCGACCACGTCGTCGGCGTAATGCCGATAACCCAAAATGTTCTGGCCGCGAAACAGCATTTGTTGCGGAGTGTTGGGCATGGCTTTTTTCAACAAGCGCAAGCGTTCCCAAGGATCTTCGCCCAAATAGCGCACGCATGCGTCGAAAGTGGCACCGCCCCAGGACTCGAGCGACCAGTAACCGATTTGATCCAGTTGCTCGCAGATCGGCAGCATATCCTCGATACGCAACCGGGTTGCCAGAATCGACTGATGGGCGTCTCGCAACACCACCTCGGTGATTCCCAGGGGCTTGATAACCTTTTCCACTCTCTATCTCCTAATGACTTTTTTGGGTCTTATATCGATGCCTTTTGGGCAAGGGTTACGCTTTTCGATGTTTCTTGCGGTATTGATGTACCGCCGCCGTAATCGCGGCAACCACGGCTTTGTCGCCGCTTTGAGCGACCGGAGCATCCGGATATTGAGCCGGCAGCTCCGGAAAATAGCGCTGGATAAACGCGGACATCAGGTTGATCGCCACGATCAACATGGCCAAAAACGCGTAAACCATGCCCATGCCAATCAACATGACTTCAATTCCCGAGGTCAGCATTTCGTTCATGTTTGGTGTCCAAATGATTAATATGTCACGGCATTATCGCCAAAACCACTCGATTAAACAATCTCGAGCGGGCTCTGGGGTAGGACGGGCACTGGAACGAACGCTAGAGCGCGCGCGGCTTCGCGCTCGTAAGGAGTTGAAAACAGACCGGAAAACCTATCGTTTGGCGGGCGTTCCGACTATGCGGCGGCCGAGCGTTGTTGGGGCGGTAATCGCGCGAATTTACCCGACGCGGACGTTGTTCTCGGGTATGCAAGCACCAGGGAAGCGCTTGCTCGACCGGGCAATCAGGCCAGACTTTCCAAATAGGCCAACACTTCAGGAATATGGACTTTGACCTGCACCTTGCGCCATTCCTTCAGCAATATCCCGTTTTCGTCCACAACGAAGGTACTACGCTCAATGCCTAACACCTGCTTGCCATACATGTTCTTGGTCTTAATCACATCGAACAACTTGCAAAGCGCCTCGTCCTGGTCGGCCAGCAGATCGAACGGGAATTGTTGCTTGGCTTTAAAGCCTTCGTGGACCTTAACGCTGTCGCGGGAAATACCGAAGATCACCGCATTCAGCTGAACGAAGCGATCGAAATGGTCGCGAAACGCGATGCCTTCTTGCGTGCAGCCCGGCGTATTATCCTTGGGGTAAAAATACAAAATCAGCTTCCTACCCCGGTAGTCGCCGAGACGGACAGTTTTATCGCCGGTGGCGGCAATTTCAAATTCAGGAACAGGGGCGCCAATAGAGAGAGTCATAACATTACCGTTTGATAGGTTCCAAAATCGCGTCGATATTCAAGGTGTCGCAAAAATCCAAAAACTCTTCCCTTAACGACAGAATCCGCACATCCGGCGGAACCAGCAGCACGAAACGGCTGGACAGTACCGGATTGTTGAAAAACGGCGCTTGATGGCGGCTGGCGCTCACTTCTTCGATCGTGATTCCCCGCTCCATCAAAAAAGCGCTGACCGCGAACAACACATCGTCCTTATCGACCGAAATGGTTTCCAGCGTATAAGGCACGCCTTCGATCTCCGATTTGCCGTCCTCGGGCCTGAGATAGCTGATTTGCAGATTAAAACGCAGCTTGACCGCATCCAACATGCCTTCCAACTTGGCGATATGGTTCCAGTTGCCGGAAATCAACAAATACGCGGAACTCAATTGGGTCAGATTCGCGGTACGCAACTCGATCACCGTGCACTGGCAGGCGCTCAACGCCGATAAAATTTCCACGATGAAACCGCTAGCTTTATGGCCTAGCGCCGAGATTGCAAGCTGCATGGTTATTGATCCTTAAATACGGGTCTTTACAGTGTAGCACCAAGCCCCGCCCGGACAAAAGCCGCGGGCGCCCGCGCATCGGATCAAGTACTGTCGCTGATCCGGGTAATGACGGCGTGATCGTCGAAATGCACGGTCAACTTATTCCCCGCACGTACTTTGCCTAGCAGCTCGACATCGACGTTGAAAGCCGCCGACAACTGCAAGTCCGTCACCGGCGGCGGACGATGCGGCGGACGATGGGCGCGTAGCCAGGCCAGATAGACGGTCCAGGCCAACCACAACACCGCAATGATCAGAATGATCTCGACATAAAGCTGCATCAGCTCTAACAGGGTTTTGTAGCCGCCGAACCAGCGGATTTCGTCGGCCAGGCTTTTCAAACCCATCAGCCAGGCGCCGAGCGTAAACAGCGGGGTCAGGAAATATAGCCACAACAGCCAGCTCGCCAACGCCAGCAGTGCCGAGCCGAGCTTTTGCCGAAAGCTTTGCAGATGCGGCTGATTGATGATGATGTCCTTCATTTGCTCCGCAAGCCCCTATCCAAGGTCACCCACACCGCGCGCTGACCGCGCTTTTTACGCAACGCGTTGATACAGCCGTTGATCGTCGTACCGACGTTGATCAACCAATACACGATCGGATACCAAATCATCCAGTAGTAATGTTGCGCCGATTGGCCATTTTGGCGCTCATAGCGTGAATCGATCGCCAAACTGACTCCGAACTGGATCAAACAGGTCACGCACAACAACATGCTGGTCCAATGCGGCGACAGATCTTCCAGGGCTTCTGCCGGTTCATGGGCGGTAACCCATTGCCAAGGCACCCAGGCCAACATCGCCACGACCAAAAACGCCCAGCTCAGACTGATGCAGCATTCCAAATACAGAGGCCACATGCCGCGGCTGCGCCAATTGAACAGCGCCCGAAAATAACGCAACATCACCTCGACACCGCCTTGCGCCCAGCGGCTGCGCTGCTTCCACAGCCCTTTCAAGGTTTCCGGCATCAACACCCAACACAAGGCATTCGGCTCGAAGCGTATCGTCCAACCGGCCAGTTGCAGCTTCCAACTGATGTCGATGTCCTCGGTCACCATGTCCGGACTCCAGTAGCCGACATCATGCAATGCCGATTTGCGAAAGCCGGCGATCACGCCGGAAATCGTAAAGATGTGACCATAAGAGCGTTGCGCGCGCTTGATCATGCCGACGATCGCCGAAAACTCGCCAACTTGAATCTTGCCGAGCAGCGTCGAACGGTTACGAATACGCGGGTTGCCGGTCACCGCGCCGACGTTCGGGTCTTCCAGAAAATGCCTGACTATCCAGGCGGTTGCGTTGGGCGCCAACAGCGCGTCACCGTCGATGCCGATCAGAATCTCGCTATTGGCCAACAACGCGGCGGTGCGTAAACCCACCGCCTTGCCTTGGTTGCTGGCCAGATTCACGACGCGTAGTTTCGGATGTTGATCGGCCAGCTCGTGCAAAATCTCCAGGGTATTGTCCTTGCTGCCGTCGTTGATCGCGATAATTTCGAAGTTCGGGTATTTCTGATGCAACAGATACTCGATGGTCTCGCGTACGTTTTCGCCCTCGTTATAACAAGGGATCAGAATCGAAACCGACGGATACTCCGCCAAGTCCGGCACGTCGGACCACACACTGCCGCGCTTGCGCTCCCAGCGCCAGTAATACAGGATGCCGCCCAGCATCCAAACGTAGGCCATCAACAATGGATAGTAAAACACGAAGCGCGACAGCCATTCGTCGATATGCTGCCAAGGCAGGTCTTGCAAGCGTTCCTGCAATAGCAATTTCCAGTCGATTAGCTGCTCGAACCAGGGGTGAGCCATGATGTCATCCATAACGGTTTATTCCTTCCTGGCGACCGGAAAATACTTCTTCAATTCGTCCAATTTGGGTTGATCGTGATACAGGTTATCCGGGTAATAACCGATGTGCTTGGCACCGTTCTTTTTCAGAATCTGGAATTGTTCGCCGAATACCGCCATCGGAATGTCCTGCTGTTTCTTCCAATCCACCGTTTGTAGTTCGAACACCATTTTGTCCAAACCGCCCGGCACTTGCGCGGCTTTCTGGACCAACTCGGTCAACCATTGCTTGGGATTCTCGGCTTCCTCCATGAACGGCATCGCCTCGATCGCCACGTAGTCGTAATGCTTCATAAAGGCCGGAAACGATTGCGCGTACCACTCCTCGCTATACGGCTTCAACAAAGGCAGCGAATAAAAGTTGCGCGCGGTCGCGATATAAGGGCGATAAAACCGAACTCTGTCGGTCAAATAATCGGTGAACTGAGCAATCAGCTCGGTCTTGTGTTGCGCCCAGCGCAGACGCAATTCGCTGGAGGCGTGGATTTTGTCGAACTCGGCCGGCAGCCCCCAAACGTCGCGGGCGAACTCCAGCGCCGGCGGCGATACATCCTCGAAATCGGACAAAATGCCGTCGTCATGAAACAAAATACCATTGAAATCGCAATGCTTGGCCAAGTCTTCGTAGATTTCGCCGACGAATTGACGAGCTTCCGGGTTGAACGGCGACAAGCGGGTATACACGTGCCGAGACAATTGCGGCTCGCCGTCCCGCCATTCCTTGACATACCACTTCAAGGGCACGTCGGCCTTGTAAGCCATGATCGGCATCCAGGCGTAGACCTTGACGCCGGCGCGCTTACGTAGTTGAAACGCCACGTAATTGAACATATCCCGGCGTACCGGCAAGTGCCGATTCGGGAAATACAATTTGTCGGCGTTGCCGTCGCCGTCCGGATCGGAATACGCTTGTAGGTAGACGGTATTGGCGCCGCTTTGCGCGATCCGTTCGACCAATGCGCTGAGGTTTTTAGCAGTCTGCTCCTCGTCGTCGTCGTAGATATAATCCATGTCCACATGCGCGACCCGCAACTCTCGACCGACGCGTTTTTTGGTGACGATTTCGGCGAATTGCTGCACGTTGGGATCATCGGCCAGCATCATCCGCTTCATCGCGTGGACGTTGGCCAGCGTGTTCATCCCATCGTCCAAGCCCATCGTCAACGCCATACCGGCCATTTTGGCGGCCTCCAACGCGACGGTGTTGTATTCACCGTAAGGCCAGACCATCACGCGGGGCCGTTGCCCCAACACTTGCAGCAGTCGCTCCGAGCTTTTATTGAGCTCCTGGAACAAACGTTTACGGTAATCCTCGTCTTTTTCGTACTCTTCGTATTCGCTACTGTAGAGCCTGGAAGTGACCGCGCTTTGCTCGCTGCCTTGCGGATTGGCGACGATACCGTGATGCAAATCGTAGCTGTGCGAGGCCACCTCGACCAGCCCGCTGGCCATCACTTCGCGAACTTGGGCCGCAGTCATCAGCGGGATGTTGTTATGCGAGGTTTTTTGATCCAGCCAGGAGCCGACCACGGCCAGCGTGGCCGGATATTTGTACTTTTTCAGCAAGGGCAAGGCCCGGGTGTAAAAACTCAGATAGCCGTCGTCGAAAGTCAGAATCACCGCCTTGCTGGGCAGCGCCTTTTCGCCGTGCTGGGCCTCCAACAAATCTTGGATGCTGATCACGTGGTAGTTGTTTTTTTTCAGCCAGGCGAAGTGATCTTCCAGATGGTACTTGTTGACCGCAATCCGGTCGAACGGCGGCACCCTCTCCTCCTCTTCCAGAATGTCGTGGTAATTCAAAATCAGAAAGCCGGCGTTGTCGACATCGTTAGCCCGGCCGACCACGGAATACAGGCAAAGCGCTAAAAAAATCACGCGAGCAAAAGAACTCATATCCATTTGATAACAAGAGGGAAATGTCAGAATAGCAGAGATTGCCGGCCACGGGATCGCGCCGGATTTGGACAGCGGATTTTACCTGAAACGCGATTTTTAGCCTGGTTTTATTTGAGCGCCGCCGTATCTTGACGGAGTCCATGGGTCGAAGCGCGGTGTTTAAATCGAATCACCCCAAACGTAGCATCCAGGCGGCAATTGTGGTTATCATCCCGAATTGTTGGCGCCAGCAGCGGGGATCGCCTCCGCTCGCCGCAACTCATTGAACGGAGAACTCATGACCACACAAACCGCGGCAGGTGACCGCAATCACTGGCCGGCCGACATTAGCGCCGGCTTTCAAGTGTTTTTGATCGCGCTTCCGCTCTGCCTGGGTATCGCGCTGGCATCCGGCTTTCCACCGTTGTCTGGAATCATCTCGGCGATCGTCGGCGGCTTGCTGGTGTCGCGGATCGGCGGTGCGCCGTTGACGATTACCGGGCCGGCGGCGGGGCTGATCGTCGTGATTTTAGATGCCGCCATCACGCTCGGCGACGGCGATCCGGCGGCCGGTTACCGTTACACCCTCGCGGCGATTGTTTGCGCGGGTGTGTTGCAAATTGCGCTGGGTTATTTGAAGGCCGGCCGCTACGCGGCGATCTTTCCCGCTTCGGTAATCCACGGCATGTTGGCGGCCATCGGTATCATCATTATCGCCAAGCAATTGCCGGTCATGGCCGGCGTGCAGAACCGGACGACCGATATATTGACGGGAATCGGCGAGCTCCCCCACCAACTGATTTATTTTGTTCCGCAAATTGGCCTGATCGCGCTGGCCGGCATCGCTATTTTGGTCGGATGGCCGCACCTGAAACAAGGTTGGTTGCGTAAGTTGCCGGCGCCTATCGTCGTGATAGCCTCGGGGATTGTGCTTGGGCGATTATTTGGTCTGGCGCACCCGGCGCCGCTCGACTTCCGCATGCCCGAGGGTGTCGATGTCGTCAGCCATTTTCTGGTGGATATTCCGGCCGATTTTAGTCAGGCCTTTAATTGGCCGGACTTCGGCAAAATCGCCAGCCTGGCGTTTTGGCAAAGCGTGATTTCGATTTGTCTGGTTGGCAGCCTGGAAAGCCTGCTGAGCGCCGCCGCCGTCGACAAGTTAGACCCGTTGCGCCGTTATTCGGACTTGAATCGGGAATTGCGGGCGATCGGTATCGCCAATACCTTGTCCGGCCTGTTGGGCGGGCTGCCGATGATCGCCGAAATCGTGCGCAGCTCGGCCAATATCGAGGCCGGGGCGCAAACCAGTTGGGCCAACTTTTGCCACGGCGCCTGCCTTTTGGTGTTCGTCGCGCTATTTCCGAGCCTGATCGCGACCATACCGCTGGCGTCGTTGGCGGCCTTACTGGTCTTCACCGGCTTTCGCTTAGCGTCGCCGCAAGCATTCGCGAAAAGCATGGACTTGGGCAAGGAACAGCTGTTGTTATTCCTGCTGACGATCGTCGTGATTCTGGCCAGTAATTTGTTGACCGGCGTGTTGGCCGGTATCGCCGCGAAGCTGGCCTTGCATGTCGGTCGCGGAGTCTCGCTACACCGCTTGCTGTCGATGTCTTACCATGTTGACACCTCGGCGGAAGGCGCCTGGACCGTCAAAGTCAGCGGCGCGGCCTTGTTCTCGAATTTTCTGGCCTTGAAAAGCTGGCTGACCGACATTCAAGATGGCCGAACGCTGATCTTCGACCTTTCCGAAGCCGACTTAATCGACCATACCGTCATGGAATTCATCACGCAGTACCGGGAGGATTACATCGCGCAAGGCGGACGGTGCGAAATCCTCGGCCTGTCCGCCACCGCGCCGTTGGGGCGCGCTAAACTAGCGGCCCGCGTCCGGAAGCCTTAAAGGAGCGTTCGTGATGATATTGTTTATCCGCAACGTGCCGGCCAACACGCATTTATCGGAACTGGAAGCCTACGTGGCGCCGGCCTTGAAGCGGCGTTTTTTGTTTGCGAGCGCGCGCATTCTGAAAGCGGAGATCCTGGTCATTCTGGATAAAACCACCCACACGCTGGAATACCACGGCTTGGTTCATATCGATTCCGACAAGGTGGGCTTGAGAGCCATCAAATCGCTGAAAGGCCAACGCTTTAAAAACAAATTGGTGCTGGTGCGGGAATACCACAATCGCGATTGGCACAACGATCGCCGCCAGAGTTACCAAGCCTCGTCGGCGATGGCTGAAAAGCGACTGGCCGACCGGCGGCGCGGAGCCAATCTGGAATTCGTCAAGGACATTTCGGCCATTTTCTCGGCGCCCAAGACCGCCGCCCGCAAACTCATCTGATTTATCGACATCCGCTTGTTACATTGCCGTGACCGTGTGTTATATTGCGGCTTAATGAGAACAGTTATTAATAAGCTTATAGCATGTCGACATATCTGAAAGCGCTGGCGGCCGGCGATACGGGCCGCATTGTCGGATTCGACCAAGCAGGCGGCGTCTACCGCAAAAAGCTATTGGCGATGGGTTTGACGCCCGGCACCGAGTTTACGATCACCCGCTTCGCACCGATGGGCGACCCGGTCGAGATTAAGATTCGCGGCTTCTCGCTGTCGCTCCGTAAAAACGAAGCCTCGGTGTTGTTGATCGAGAAATTATGAGCGCGGATTTCATCGTCGGCGTCGTCGGCAATCCCAATTGCGGCAAAACCACGCTGTTCAACGTCCTGACCGGCTCTCGCCAACAAGTCGGCAATTGGCCCGGCGTGACGGTCGAGAAAAAGACCGGCGAATACCGGCATCAAGGCAAGCGCATCGAACTCGTCGATTTACCGGGCACCTACTCGCTGGAATCCGACGACGACAGTATTTCCCTCGACGAAAAAGTCGCCCGCGACTATGTGGCGTCGCGTCAGGCACGCTTGGTCATCAACATCATCGATGCCGCCAATATCGAGCGCAACCTCTATCTGACCTCGCAACTGCTGGAAATGCGGGTACCGATGATTGTGGTTTTGAACATGATGGACGCGGTCAAGAAGCGCGGCATCAAAATCGATATAGAGATGCTGAGCCAACGTCTGGGCTGTCCGGTGGTACCGGTCACGGCCGCATCCGGCGGCGGCATCAAGGAATTGCGCGATATCATCGGCGCGGCCTGTCTCGACGCGCCAACCCCGAGCCTACAAGTCCAATACCAAGCCGAGCTGGAAAGCGCGGTCGCCGAATTGCAAGGACAACTACCAGCCCACCCGGAATGCGACAGCCGCTGGTTGGCATTACGGTTGTTGGAAAACGACACGCTGGCAAAGCGCTGGGCCGGTCCCGAGATTTTGCCCTTGGTCAGTCGTCTGCGCGAACGGATAGAAGCCGAGGCCGGCGACGATATCGACATCCTGGCCGCCGACGCCCGTTACGGTCTGGTCAACCAACTGGTACAGGCCGCCGTCTGCAAACTCAATGAAGTCTCGCGCAGTACCACCGACAAAATCGACAGTGTGGTGCTGAACCGTTTTCTCGGCATCCCGGTGTTTTTGCTGGTGATGTATGCAATGTTTATGTTCACGATCAACATCGGCAGCGCCTTCGTCGATTTTTTCGACAAGGCGGTCGGCGCGCTGCTGGTGGACGGCCTGAGCGAACAGCTCGGCAAATGGCAATGGCCGGCCTGGCTGGTGGTTTTGATCTGTAACGGCATTGGTGGCGGCATCCAGGTGGTTTCGACCTTCATTCCCATCGTCGGCTTTCTGTTCATTTTTCTGTCGGCGCTGGAAGATTCCGGTTATATGTCGCGCGCCGCCTTCGTGATGGACCGTTTCATGTGCATCCTCGGCCTGCCCGGCAAATCCTTCGTGCCGATGATCGTCGGCTTCGGTTGCAACGTCCCCGCCATCATCGCCACCCGGACGCTGGACAACCAGCGCGACCGGATTTTGACCAATCTGATGAACCCGTTCATGTCTTGCGGCGCGAGGCTGCCGGTATATGCGCTGTTCGCGGCCGCGTTTTTTCCGGTCGGCGGCCAAAATCTGGTTTTCGGGCTGTATTTGTTCGGCATCGCCATCGCGGTCGCCACCGGCCTGATCATGCGCCATACCTTGCTGCGCGGCGCCCCCACTCCGTTTCTGATGGAGCTGCCGGCCTATCACTTGCCAACCCTGCAAGGCATTTACACCAAAACCTGGGAACGCCTGAAAACCTTTATCGTCAATGCCGGCAAAATCATCGTGCCGATGGTACTGGTGCTGAATGTATTGAACTCGCTCGGCAGCGACGGCAGTTTCGGCCGGGAAAATAGCGATCAATCGATATTAAGCGGTATCGGCAAATCGCTGACACCGCTGTTCGCCCCGCTCGGTATTGCCGAAGACAACTGGCCGGCGACGGTCGGCATTTTCACCGGAGTACTGGCCAAGGAAGCCGTGGTTGGCACCTTGGACGCGCTGTACAGCCAAATGGCGGCCGGTACTGGCGGCAGTGAGGAGACCGAATTCGACCTCGGCGCCGCGTTACGCGAAGCGCTGCAAACCGTTCCCGACAATTTGGCCGCCATCGCCGACCGTTTGTTGGACCCGCTCGGCCTTGGCATCGCCACCAGCGCCGATCAAGCCGAAGCCGCCGAAAAACAACAGGTAAAACTGGACACCTTCGCGGTCATGCAAAGTCATTTCGACGGCAAGGTCGGCGCCTTTGCCTACTTGGTATTCATCCTGCTATACGCGCCCTGCGTCGCCGCGACGGCGGCAATCTACAAGGAAACCAGCGGCGGCTGGGCTCTGTTTACCGTCTGCTGGACCACCTTTGTCGCCTATCTGTCCGCGACATTGTTTTACCAAATCATGACCTACGACCAGCATCCGCACGCGACGCTGAGCTGGTTGACCGGGATGACACTGGTCTTTCTGAGCATATTGGCCGGCTTACGTTATTACGGCAATCACCAAACCGAGGGAGTCGCGCCATGATTCTGTCCGAATTGCGCGGTTATTTGCAGCAACGCCGACGCGCCACGCTCAATGACATGGTTCTACATTTTCAGATGGATGCCGACGCCTTGCGCGGCATGCTTGGGAAATGGATAGGCAAGGGAAAAGTCAGACTCAGCGGGACCGGTTCGGCCTGTTCCAGCAGTTGCTGTAAATGCGATCCGCTGCTGACCGAAATTTACGAATGGGTAGACTAAGCGAGGCCCATCGCGGAACTCGGCCCGCTTAGCCGAGCTCTCCTTCTCGCCTCCAACCGCCTGCCGCATCCGCTCCGTCGCCGCGAGTAGCCGCCCAACTACCAAATCGAGGGGGAGTGGAATCTTTCCCGACAAGCGAAGTTCTCGGACTCATTGGGTGGATACCACCTCGCGCAAGCCGGGGTCACCACAAATTGAGATACAATAGCGGGATGCGCCGAGGTGTCTTGTCACTGATTCAGTACAACCTTCAACGAAAGTTATCGATATTTCCGACCTAACGATCCTGAAACCTAACATGACCCGCGGACTGACTCGTACCTCGGCATAAATCCTTAGAGCCGGCGAGTGGCGGCTTCCGCCCGTAAAGATTTTCGCCCATCCATGGGACGACAATCAGGACTCCACCGTCACGGTGATGGCCTTCGGCGGCCCCGATGCGTCCGCGTCACCTCGTTTCGACCCCACCAGGGGTCGAAACATCGGCTCTCGCATGACTTGACGGCGTGTCGCCAAGCCTTGCAGGTTTTCTGCGAAAACCCGCCCGGCGCTACGCCTATCGGGGACTAAAAATTCATCACTCCGCGTTCGCTCCGTTTCCATGAATTTCAGCGGAAGGCGGGCCGATTCGCGACGAATACCTGATCGTGCAAGACAGCCAACTGGCCGGCGTCGGAGCGCATTCCCACAATAAAGACAACGCCACCGGCGGCTTAGAAGAAGCGGCCAGATTTAAAAAATAAACAGCCGCTGTCTCGTTCAACGGAGCGCGTAGCGGGGATAGCGCGCTCCCCTTATTTCCGCGGGTAAAGTCCGCCATCCATTTCTTACACTGGTGAACCCGGTCATACGCATAAAACTCATCGCGCGAACCAGACTATCCAAGGCCTAACTCGCCCGGCGCCGTTGTTTCGGGGTTTGCTTTGCGATATGCTGCAAACCCGTGCGTTTTAAGGGTTGCATGGCGTCTATGCTGGCGGGGATTTCGAAGCCGATCAGTGCCCTGGGTCATTCGCGAACACGGCGATTGCTTCGTAATCGCCGTGACGAGGCAAACGCGACAACCCTTAAAAAAACGGTACTCACCCCATTGAAAAGGACAACCCTATGACTCAATCCACAGCCGAGCTCGAGGAGCTGCTGATGCAGCGCTCGCTCTCCGATCCGCAACTGTTGGCGGCGGCCGAGGCCGCTCCGGATTTCCGTATCTTGCCCGACGCCACCGTCATCAAAATCGGCGGCCAAAGCGTGATCGATCGTGGCCGGGCCGCCGTTTATCCATTGGTGGACGAAATCGTCGCCGCCCGCAAACACCACAAGATGCTGATCGGCACCGGCGCGGGTACCCGCGCCCGCCATCTGTATTCGATCGCGGCCGGCGTCGGCTTGCCGGCCGGGGTACTTTCGCAACTCGGCGCTTCGGTCGCCGACCAGAATGCGGTGATGCTGGGCCAGCTGCTGGCGAAATACGGTATTTCGGCGGTCGATGGCGCGGGCCTGCCGGCGGTGCCGCTTTACTTGGCCGAGGTCAATGCGGTCGTCTTCAGCGGCATGCCGCCCTACACTCTGTGGATGCGCCCGGCCCCGGAAGGCGTGATTCCGCCCTACCGTACCGACGCCGGCTGCTTCCTGCTCGCCGAACAATTCGGTTGTAAAGCCATGATTTACGTCAAGGACGAAGACGGTCTCTACAGCGCGAATCCGAAGACCACCAAGAACGCGACGTTCATCCCGAAGATTACGGTGGACGAGATGAAGGCCAAGGGTTTGCATGACTCCATCCTGGAATTCCCGGTACTCGACCTGCTCAAAACCGCGAGGCACGTCCGCGAGATACAGGTGGTCAACGGACTGGTCCCCGGTAATTTAACCCGCGCGCTCGCCGGCGAGCACGTCGGCACCCTCATTTCCGCGAGCTGAGAACACACGCCATGGCTGACAATACCAACACGATCAAACACGTCGCTTCGCCGCTGGCCCGCCAGACTTTATTGGACGGCGATCTTACCCGCCCGGTCGCCGGCAGGCGCCCTATCCGCTTGCTGCCCTGGCTGCAGGTGGTCAAGATCGGCGGCCGCTCCATCATGGATCGCGGCGCCGACGCCATCCTGCCCATCGTCGACGAATTGCGCAAAATCCTGCCCGAGCACCGCCTGCTGATCCTGACCGGCGCCGGAATCCGCGCCCGCCATCTGTACGGCGTCGGCCTGGATCTCGGTCTGCCAGTGGGTTCGCTGGCGCCGCTCGCCGCCAGCGAAGCAGGCCAGAACGGCCACATCCTGGCATCCTTGCTAGCACCGGAAGGCGTGTCTTACGTCGAACATCCGACCATCGCCAGCCAGTTGGCCATCCACCTCGCCGCCGCCCGCGCGGTGGTCGGCAGCGCCTTTCCGCCCTACCACCACCACGAGTTTCCAACCTCGCGGTTGCCGTATCATAGGGCCGATACCGGCGCCTTTTTATTGGCCGACGCGCTCGGCGCGGCTGGCCTGACCATCGTCGAGGACGTGGATGGCGTCTACAGCGCCGATCCCAAGGCCGACGACGGCGCGCAAGCGCGGTGGATTCGCGAAACCAGCGCCGCCGAACTGGCCAAGCAGGCAGGTCCTCTACCGTTCGATCCCGCCCTGCTCGAAGTGATGGCGACCGCGCGTCACCTGGCACACATTCAGATCGTGAATGGCTTGGTACCTGGCCGGCTGACCGCCGCGTTACGCGGCGAACACGTCGGCACCATCATTCATAGCGGCGCGAAAGCCGGTTAAGCTTATTGCGCGGCATCCTCCAAGCTAACGCTTAGCCGGGCCTTCTGGCCCGGCTAAGCCGCACGCGCAATCCGGACCGCCAGTTCCAATCGAACGCATTTCGCCGCGCTCAAGGATGAGCGATCACCAACAAGGTATCGGCTCTGGCAAACGCGCAACTCAGGCATTGTTCCATCGTCTGCGGATCGAGCGCGGCGAAACTCTCGTCCAATACTGTCAGCGCCGTGTTCCGCAGCAACGCCCGCGCCAGGAAAATCCGGCTGCGTTCGCCGTGAGATAATTGCCAACCGGTATCACCTACCCGTTGGTGAATGCCGGACGGCATGCGCTGCAGCAACGGCTCCAGACCCAACGCGATACACAATTCCTCGGCCTCCAGAAGATCCGGCTTGTCGGCCGGCCACGCTCGCCCCATCAACAGGTTGAACGCCAAGGTGCCGGTCAGAATGTGGTTCTCGTGAAATTGCGGCGCCTCCCCGGCCAGCCGGTGCCAGTGATCGCCCAAGGTATATCGGTCCAGACCGTTCAATAGCAACAAGCCGGAATCCGGTTGGCGCAATCCAACCAGCAACGACGCCAAAGTCGATTTTCCGCCGCCGGATGCGCCTTCGAGCAAGCAGCGTTCGCCGCGCCGAATGGTCAGATTGACGCCGCGCAAGACCGGCTCGCCACCCGGCTGATACCGATAGCTCAAATCGCTGGCATCGACCAGTTTGTCGGAGCCGGCGGCGCCGACTTCGCCGCGCAAATCGCCGGCAGACAAAAACGGCTGGCCGGGCGGCACGCGATAAGCCGCATGGAACAGCGCCGCCACCTGTTGCCAGGCGATGTAGGCCCTGGCCAGCACCGCCAGACCGGTGGCAACGTTCGACAAAGCCCGGCCGGCCAATAAAATCCCGCCCAAACTGATCGCCAAACCGGTCGATGCGGTATCGCCGCTGACGAAAGCCGGCGTCATTCCCAGTAAGGCCAACACCAGCCAACCCCGCGCCAATGCGCCGATCAACGGCGTCAGCGCGGCGTCGGTTTGGCTGGCACTGAGCAGATAGTCGTTGAGCAGGCTGTCATCGTCGGCACCGCGCCGCGCCGGCGACTCCTGAGCCAGACAGGTGCGGTGGCCGACCATGCGCTCGACCAATTGCTCGGTCATGCTCATCCGCTGCGAGGTGGTGTGTTTCAGCCGCCGCAGATATGCACCGGTCAGCCACAAGGCCAAGGCCGTCCAGCCGGCCAGCATCAGCAAGTGATTCAAACCTCCGACGCCGGCACTCAAAATCCAAGCGGCGAACAGCCACTCGACCAAACCGATCAACGTCGAGAAACCGCCGTTCAGGGACAGCGACTCCAGCGCCTGCGATTCCATGACCCGTCCCAATAATTGGCCGCTGCCCTGCTGTTTAACTGCTTCCAGATCCAAGCGCAACGCCCCGGCCAGCAAGCGTTTCTTCAGCACGGTTCCGACATCCAATGCGAAACCGGCGTCGAGCCAGCCGCTGATCCAATGCAGCGGAATCAGCGAAAACACCGCCAAACCCCAAGCCGATAGCCAACCGAAATCCAGCCGGCCGTTCAACGCCGCTTCGCCGATCAGGCGCCAACCGGCAATTTCCAACGCGTAGACCAGGACCAGCACGGTCAACAGGCTGAACACCCGCCTCGGCAAACCCGCTTCCGCCGCCTGGCTACGCGAATCGGCCGTCGCCGGCTGCCGCAACAACCAGCAGTTTTCAATCTTTTGAGTTGCCAAGCGTTGATCCAATAGCAGCGCCGTCACCGCCGGGCGCCGCCGATTCGGCACCTTGGCCAGCGCCAGCAAACCTTCTATTTCCGGTTTCAACGGCGTTTCGAAATCCGCGCACAGCGCATTGCGCAAACCGGCAACCGGACACATCGACCGCTGTAAATCCGGCCCCAGCACTTGCAGACGACCGAAGCGCGAATTCAATAAAAACAGGAAGCGAGCTTCGCCGCCAGTATCGATTTGTAAGATCGCCGGCCCGATGTCGCGCAACCAGTCAGCGACCTGGGGGACGAAAGTTTCGATGGGTTCGGCTTCCAAACCCAAGCGTTCGCCGGCCCAAGCAATCCAAGCGCCGAGCTCGGCCCGGTCGTCGGGAGGCGCAGCGGCCGCGACCGGATTCCGGGGACCGGCGGCCAGTAATTTGGCGACGCGCGCCAGTTCTTCGATACCCTCGCCTAAACGCGCGGCCGGCCAACTCAGCGCCAAAATGGCCGGGTTCACGCGCTGCTCCCGGCCCGATCGCACGCCAAGCGGCCATCGGCCAGCGCCAAACGCCGCCACTGCTTGCCTTGCCAAAGCCGTTCGTGCAAACGGCGTTCGCTGTCCAACATCTGGCGATATCGGCTATCCCGACCGGCTAAAACCCGCGGCGCGGCATCCTCGACGATGGCACCGTTTTCGACGACCAACACCCGCTCGAAACTCAAGGTTTCCTCGATATCGTGCGTCACGCATAACAGCGTCGCGCCTCGCCACCATTGCCTGGCTTCCATCAGCAACTGTCGGCGCTGAACGCGATCCATGCCGCGAAACGGCTCGTCCAGCAAGGCCAGCCGCACCTGAGTTTGCATCAACGCCCTGGCCAGCCGAACGCGCTGACCTTCGCCGCCGGACAGCAAGGCGCCGCTTTCGCCCAAGTAAGTCTGCAAACCGGCCGGCAAATTCTGCAATACCGCGCGCAAGGTCGCGGCGTCGATGGCCTCGCCAATCCGGGCGAAACCGCCATCCGGGGCGCCGAAAGTCAGGTTTTCCAAAAACGAACGGTTCCAAAGTTGCACGGCCGGGTCCAGCCAGGCGGTTTGCCGGCGCAACGCGGCAAGATAGTTGCCGCTCAACGGCTGGCCGTCAACCGACAAGCTGCCGCTCGCCAAACGGTGCCAGCCCAACAATAAACCGACCAAACTGGACTTGCCGGCGCCGGATGGACCGACGATCGCGACATGCTCGCCTGGAGCGATGTTTAATTCGACGTTCAGCAAAATATCGTGGCCGGCGGCGACTACGTGGCCTTCGCTGATACGGATGGCAACCGGCGGCGTAAAGCCGCCAAGCCGATGCGTCCTCTTGATATCGCGGCTTCGCCGGCTCATTCCGGGCAGTTTGGCCCCGAGTCTGACGAAGGACGGCCGGGACGCGCCCGCCACCCCCCGCGCCGCGCC